>DAOTZA010000034.1:0-6221 GCA_034434515.1 Anaerolineales bacterium
CGGTAATCGCCGCACCCGCCCCTATGAAGGCAAGTTTAGCCTGTTTACGCTCGGTTTGGACCGCCTGAAAGAATGGCTCATGGGCGCCTTGGAGTGTAACCCTCGCTGGCAACTGTGTGATTGGGAAGCACCCAACTTGGAAACCCAAATTCGCAATCACCATGCCTACGCCTTCGTCTTCAAATGCTCACGTTTAGCCACTCCATCTGTCCGCCCTTGAACCCAGCGGGCGAGGGGAGCAGGCCCTCACCCCCAGTCCCTCTCCCAGCGGGCGAGGGGAGCAGGCCCTCACCCCCGGCCCCTCTCCCAGCGGGCGAGGGGCGCCAGCCCTCACCCCCGGCCCCTCTCCCAGCGGGCGAGGGGAGCAAGCCCTCACCCCCAGCCCCTCTCCCAGAACGGGAGAGGGGAGCAGGACGGGTTGGGGATGAGGGAAGATGGTATGGGCGCTCAATTGTTACAACCTTTCTAACCCAAAAGCTAGGGGCTTCAGGGGTGGCAGGGTACATATGCCATACACCACCCCGGCCGCAACCACAAAGGCAACGAACCCGTAGAGCGCATCTAGCGTCTGGATGACGAACAAAGACTCGCTGGGCAAGGCGGTGGTGACGTAATTGGCAAAAACCGCAGTAAAGAAGTTGTTCGCGGCGTGAATGCCTAAAGCCAGCTCTAAGCCCTGACTGCGCAGGGTGAGTAGGGCAAGAAAGAACCCCATTGCCGCATAAAAAGCTACTGACAACCCTACCCCCATGACTCCCACTTCAGGATTGAAAAGATGGGGCATGGCAAACAGGATGCCATTCAGCAGGGCAAGGACGAGCGGATTGCGGAACAACAAGCCGCTTGCCTGAAGCAAATAGCCGCGAAAGAAGTATTCTTCCGCGCTGGTTTGGATGGGGATCAAGACCAGCCCCAGGAGAAAATAGGGTAGCACAGCCGTAGGATTGGGATTCAAAACATACCGACCGGGAAAAAGCATCGCTTCCACGACCGCCACAAGGCTCATGACAACCATCCATATCCCGGCTGCAAAGAAAATCCGCTTCCAGCTCACTCGGTCTAACCCTGTGGTTAAACTGAGAACGGAGCGCCCGTGAAGGAGGCGGTTGACAGCCCACGTGCCAAGCAGCAAATATCCAAAACCCAAAAGGAGCAGGGCGAATGAAATGGGGGTAGGTTCTTCGGGAAGATTGCCTTGATTTTGAATTAAGATTGGGATGATCAGGATGCCGGCGCCAACTTGCCAGAAGACCAGCAGGGCAAGGATGCCCAGCAGATAACGCCACCACCGGTTTTTGCCGTTCCGCGCCTGATTGAGATAAAGGTTTTCTGCCATTCTAAACAAACCTCAACTTCTATCTGTTCGAATCAACCAGCGGCGCTCGCCGCTGGCTGAGCAGGAGAGCCACCAGAGAAATGATCAGCAACGGCAAGTGCAGCACGCCAAGCCAACGCGTCGCAGCACTGCTCCACAGGTTCAGGTTAAACAAGCCATACAGCAAGCCGTTAAAGGCGGTCACCCGAAAGGCAAAGTGGTTCACCGCCGGATAGGCAAGCATGAGCAAAAAGAGCAAAACGGGGGTCACAAAACAGTAAGCAAAGCTATAGTTTGGCGTGGTAAACAAGAGGAGTGGATTGAAGTCGGGCAGAACAACGTCGCCATCCAGTCGCATTGGCGCCCAAAAGACAAGCAGCGCGGGCGGCAGAAAAGCCCAGCGCCAGGAGGGAATCGCACCCCAGGAAAAGAACACCTCCCCTTTCCACGCCACCCACAGCCATAAACAACCCTGAAGGATGCACGCGAGTAAAGCTCCCGTGAGCAAAGTAAAGCCGTAACTGGGCGTGACAGCCTGGGTTTGCGTGGCAGCGATGACAAAATAATTGAGCCCAAAGGTCAGGGTAAGGGCACGTCCGCCGGCGGAGGGTCGCCAGAGAGCTAAGGCAATTACGCCTAAAGTGAGCAGGTGAAACACCCATCCCCAGGCAGCGTACGGCTCAATGGAGCGCTGTAAGACCTCATAAAAGACCTGAGAGGTCTGGCGAGGATCATAGGGTCTTTCGGTGTAGAGGGGCAAGAAGGCTACCATCACCAAAAGAAAATAGACCAGGGGATAAAACCACTTACGATCGGTCAGAGGAAGACGTTGACTTTTTTGCTCAGACATTTCAACCTGTAAACCAAAAATTGATTCTGAAAGTTCACTTTTTCAGCCGGCGGGTGGAAAAGTTGTTTAGCTCCGATTCTATCACCAGCGAAGATACGCTTTTTGTTTCACATGGTTAAGATTTGGTAACAAAACTTGCTTTGATTTTGCCCCCGGATCATTAATTCGCATCAGCCGCTCAACGCTTTCTCCAGGATGAAGCGCGGCGAGCAATGCCATTTGTCGCCAGGTCATACAGCAAACGCACCCCCACGCTGGTCAGGATCACCAGTACCGACATGGCTGCTGCCGCCGCTGTGTCTCCTGCGTCATCCATATTCACGATCGCCACGGAGGCAAGTTTGAGGCGCGGCGAGTAGAGAAAAATCACTGCGGAGACGGTCACCATTGCATTGACGAAGTAATACATGGCCATCTCCAGCACGGCTGGCAGGCTCAACGGCACCGTGACCTTCCAAAACGTGCGGTAAAAAGGCACGCCCAGCGATTCAGAGATCAACTCAAATTCATTGTCGAGTTGTTTTAACGCCGTAGTGGCGGTCATAAAGCTCACGGTGTAGAAATGGACAATGTTAGCAAGGACAAGGATCGCCATCGTGTTATACACGAAGTTGAAGGGGTTAGGCAATACAAATGCTCCAAACTTCCATTCGAGAGGGTTAAAAAAGAAGATATAAGCCAAACCGATGACCATGCCAGGTAGAGCAACCGGGATCATTGAAAAGAAATAGGCTGCGTTGCGCATCGACTTAAGGGGCTTGAGTTTTTCGATGACATAGGCAGCCAGAAAAGTGATCGCCGTCCCAAAGACCGCCGAATAGAACGACATCCGAACGCTGTTCCAAAACGCGCCATAGCCGCCCCCACCGACCCGCGAGAAATCGAAGTGCTTGAGGGTGAGATTGAGTTTATAAGGCCACAACTCGACCACCGAGGCGAGAAAAACGGTGGCGATGACAGAGAAAACAGCCAAGATGATCACAAAACAATAACCAAACGCAATTCTGTCTGCCCAAAAATGGGGTTTGGGTTGATAAGGGACGGCACGGGCGGTGAGCGTTGCGGATTGATGGCGCTGAATCAGGCGATCAATGAGGAAAGCGATAGCCGTTGGCAGCAATAGGAGCACACTCACCGTTGCCCCCATCTCGAAATTTTGTTGACCGATCACTTGTTTGTAGATATCGGTCGCCATCACGTTATAGTTTCCACCCACCACTTTTGGCACCCCGAAATCGGTCAATACCAGGGTGAACGTGACAAAGATCGAACTTGCCAGGCCATATTTCATGCTGGGAAGCGTTACAGTAAGAAAAGTCCGCCAGGGGGGAGCCTGGAGGGAAAGGCTTGCTTCATACAAACGTGCATCGGCAAGGCTAGCCGCCACCAGCAAGATCATCACCGCTTGAGGAAACACATAGAGGAGTTCACCCAGCAAGATACCATTAAAGCCATATAAATGAATATCCCACCCCTGCCATCCAATTGTTTTTTCAAACCAGCCGCCAAAGCCGGTGGTGATCAGTCCTTTGCGCCCAAAGAGATAGACCAGACCGATCGCATGGGCTAAAGGAGGGACATATAAGGGAAGCATGGCGGCAACCAGAAAGAGGCGCTTGGCCGGCATTTGGGTGCGGGTAAGGGCATAGGCATAGCCGAAGGCGAGCGTGACCGCTAAAAGAGTGGTGACCAGGGAAACTTTCAGGCTATTGAAGAAAGAGATGGAGAGCGCCGGGGTGTTGAAATAGCGCCAGTAGTTGGCAAATCCAACCCAATGGCCGTTTTGATCAGAAAGGCTGCGCAGAATCAGGGGGAACAAGGGCAGGATCACCCCCAACAACAACCAGCATACGGTTAGAACGACGAGCAAGCGTTTGAGCAGCTCTTCGCTAACCGCAACATCAAACCCAAGAACGCGATCCAAACGCTGTCGCCAGGTCGAAAGGGTCATGGTCGGGTCGGAAGCGCTCCCGGGTTGGAAGGATAAATTCTGATATGGTCGGGTGGCAGGTAAAGTGGAATTTCGCTTCCTGCGCGGATCGATTTTGCCTGGCGGTGCGGCGGCATGTAGGCAATCAATCGCTCACCGCCAAAGTAAAGATGCAGGCGGTAAAACGCGCCGATGAACTCAACATCCTGAACCTGAGCGCGCAAGATATTCTCGTTCGGCTGACCGTTTTCAACCACGACCATTTTCTCAGGTCGGATGGCTAAAGTCACTTTGTGACCCGCCGGATAAGGAATTTCCTGTTGCAGGGTAAACTCTGTCTGGTCAACCCTCACCCGCTTAAGCTCAGGAGCCTGGATGACCGCCGGGATAAAGTTCATCAAACCGACAAAATCGGCCACGAAAGGCGTGGTAGGGTAGTGATAAATTTCCTCCGGCGTCCCAATTTGGGCGATCCGCCCCTGCTCCATCACCACGACCCGATCGGCCATGGTGAGTGCTTCCTCCTGGTCATGACTGACCATCAGGGTAGTGACTCCAAGTTGCCGTTGCAGGCGGGCAACCTCAATCCTCAAGTTGGCGCGCACGCGCGCATCCAGGGCAGAAAGCGGTTCGTCAAGCAGGAGCAGACTTGGGGAGATCGCCAAGGCGCGTGCCAGAGCAACGCGTTGCTGCTGTCCGCCGCTGAGTTGAGCGGGATAGCGTTCTTGATATCCCTCCAGGCCGACAAGCGCTAACAATTCATCCACCCGGCGCTGAATCTGGGGGCGGGGAATCTTGCGATTTTCCAATCCATAGGCGATGTTTTGAAAGACGGTCAGGTTTGGGAAAAGGGCATAAGATTGAAAGACAATGCCAATATTGCGCTTGGCGGGAGAGAGATGGGTTATTTCGCGTCCCTTTTGAAGGATGCGCCCCTTTGTCGGCGATTCTAAACCGGCCACAATGCGCAGAAGCGTGGTTTTGCCACAGCCACTCGGACCTAACAGAAAGACGAACTCTCCCTCCTGGATTTCGAGGGAGATTTCGTCAAGCGCCAGGGTTTGATCGAACTTTTTGGTCAGCGATTGGATTTCAAGATAGGGTTCTGGCATATCGCTTTCAAACACATGGATGAGAGAAGCTATTGCCAGCTTCCCTCATCCATGGAGTTCTTCCTATTTCGGTTCGGACTTAGCGTCATAACGCTTTAGCCACTCGGCGAGGATGCGTTCGCGGTTGGCGGCTGCCCAGTCGAAGTCATTCGGGATCAATTGGGCGACCGGATCGGCCGGATAGCCTTCTGGAATTGCAACACTCGTCTCGGCTGCGGTGACTGGATAGCTGGCGGCATATTTTTCCATAACTTCGGGGCTGATCGCCCAGTCCAGGAAAAGGCGCGCCGCAGGTTTGATATTGGATTTTTTGATCAAGGCGTTTGCTTCGATTTCCCAGCCAGAGCCTTCGCTGGGGAAGACGGGCTCAATGGGTTGTCCATCGGCTTTTTGCTTGATGGCGCGGTAGTCAAAAGAAATTCCAATCACCGTTTCACCCGCCCCAGCCATCTTGCAGGGCTTGGAACCGGAGTGAGTGTAGGTAGCAATATTTTCATGCAGCGCATCGAGATACTTCCAGCCCTCTTCTTCGCCTTTCAATTGCAAAATTGCTGAAACTGAGAGGTAGCCTGTTCCAGACGAGTTCGGGTTCGGCATCACCACCAGCCCTTTATAAGCCGGGTTCAGCAGGTCTTCCCAGGATTTGGGCATGGGCAAGTTCTTGGCTGCCAGCTCAACCGTGTTGACACAAAAGGCGGAAAACCAAGCATCGATCCCAACCCAGTGAGGTGGATTGCGAGAGTCGCGGAAATTAGGGCGAATCTTCTCCAACCCGGCGGGTGCGTAGGGTTCGAGCATCCCCATCTGATCCGCAATCAACAAACTGGAAGCAGCCAGCCCCCATACCACGTCTGCCTGCGGGTTGTCTTTTTCGGCCAGCAACTTGGCTGTGATAATGCCAGTTGAATCGCGCACGATGTTGACCTTGATGTCTGGATATTTGGCTTCGAAGAGGGGCAAATAGACGGCAATTTGATCGTCTTCGAGAGCGGTATAAACGGTAATTTCGCCCTT
>DAOTZA010000035.1:0-5054 GCA_034434515.1 Anaerolineales bacterium
CCCTACTGCTCGGACTTGAACCCGATTGAACGTTTCTGGCGGCATGTCAAAGATCGAGCCTGCGCTAACAAACTTCAAGACACAATTGAGGCTGTGATGGGTAACACAGAGCAAACCTTGAAAGAACAAAATCGGACCGGGCAAGTTTCAGGTTTTCGTATCTTAAAAAACTTATGACGATTTACTTATTATGGTCTATTACAGATAAAAGTAAAATTTTGATACTCTGATTGCTACCTAAATAGTGAGCTCTGCGAGCCTCTAATAGCCTTTTTATCCCACATATACGGACATTTGGATCCTATACGACTATACACTTTTATGGTTGACAAACTCCTTACTTGATGTTCGATCACTTCAAACATAGACAGTTGTCCCTACTCATTCCTAAACGGCAACGCGGATCGACATTCTATGCTCACAAATAAGCGTTCTTTGCTTAAGAACGGCTGTTCTTAACTAGCAATCGTTCTATTTCTATTCCGATACGCCCTGTCGCTATTTCCAAATTCTCGAGTTGCGGGATCTAGACGCTCATCCTCAGTTCTGATTCTTGGCAAGTGCTATATAAACAGATTGCTGCTTCGGAGAAATTATCCGAGAAACAATGTCAATACATCTTATTGGCATTATATATAATATAAACTTAATAAAAATTCTTAAGAGTGCAGATAATGTAAAGAAAGTAACTTTTTGCCGGATAGTTATGTTGATAAACTTTTTTACTATTTTTTTAGGTATTGAATCTTCGGCCATAATTCTTATTTGTTCTGTTGATCCTAGTAATACTAATATCATCCACAAGGGAGATTCTATGTATTTATGATAGGATTTTAAATATAGTCCATCTTCATGAACAATCTTAAATTTCTTTTCGATTAAGGTTCTAATCTCTTCAATTGAAAAATACGGTGACTGCCCAAGATTTACTGATATCAAAATGTAACCATCTCTTTTTACGATCCTATATAACTCAACGATTGATTTTTCTCGATTTTCCATATCAAGATAGGATAGAACTTCTGTAATTGTGACCAAATCGAACTCATTCTCAGGAAATCCGATAAAGGGTAAACATCCGACGCAAAAATTAATTTCTCTAGCCAATCTTCTCGCTTTTTTTATAGCTACATATGATATATCTGTTGCAATCAAATTTATATTAAATATCGGATATAAGTAATTTCTTGAAAAAAAGCCAGTACTGCAACCTATTTCTAATGCTTTTCCCGAAACATTAAATTTACTTAAGATATCAATATATTTATAGTACCTAAATAGTTGGCTTCTTCTAAACGAAAAACCCCAGCCTTCATAGGGTTCAAGATGGATTCGATCAAAAATATTTTCCATATATCCCATTTATCATTCTTACCTTATCAATTACTTATGCCATATGAAATTGACCTAAGAAAAAGAAAGATTCTCAAAAGTTTTATATTCATTCTTTGTATAAAGCCTCAGCAAATGCCTCAAGAGATAACTGGCCATTTCATGATCATCCAAGTGCATACACCTACTATCGTAACATTTGGTAAACGCTCAATATTCCGGTTGGTGTTTTGGATTTCGTGAAATACCTCCCTCAATCCTTTATCGAGTGCTGTTGAGCCTGCGAACGAAACTTATGGCATTCGGTTATTTCTGACTAGCCCGACGAGGCGTATAAATCAGGTTGCAGGTCTGAGTAAAGATTTGGCTCTGTTGTTCCAGACCAAATAACCATTTGTCAGCACAAAAATCGCAGCAGACCAAGTAGTCAATCACGTATATACCGCTTAACGTTCAAAAAAAATTGGCGAGAACAAAGCAATTGACAATTGGAATACATCCTAAAGGGGACGCGTTGACCATTTTGTTCCTAAGATATTTCAAATTACGACTGACAGACACGCAATAATTGGCACTTCCTAGAAAATCGCTATGTCTTTTGGCGCATTTGTACCCCATAACCAAAACCGGTTTGGTATCCAGAAGATATCGGGTGCCCTGATTCCAACACTTCCGGAGGACCTAATAGATCCGAAACTGCTTAGTGAGCAAACGCAGCGTCCGTGCTAGATGGTTGAATCGACGCTGCTGGAGTAACTTTGGAAACTAGTCAAGATAGTTAGCACGGTCGATACCAAGAAACTGGGGGACGCTCGTAAATGGGATGAAATTTTGCATCAACCTCAATGCGAACATCTAACTATCACTTATTTCGGGCTTTCTTCCGGTTTTCCCTTTGAGATATTTACATCCTTCTGTTTGAACGTTTGAACAGGGCTTTTTAAAGTTCTAATCTTGAATGCCTAAGAGGGCAAAGGCTAAGGCGGGGTTAGCAGCAACCGCCCGCTGATCATCTGGAATGAAAGGATAGCCTAATTGACGCAAAAGGTTGATGGCGACATTGCGCACACCGCTCAACCCCAAACCGATCTTGCGTCCGGTTAAGCGGTCTTCATCGAAGGTGACATCGCGCACGTGGAACACGCCATTCTCAATCGTCCAATGGCGACGCAAGTGCGCCAGCGCTTGGGCTGCCGTCAAGTGCCAGAGAAAAGCTGCTCCGGCAATCCAAACGTCTAAGCTGGTTTCTTCTTTCCCCTTGCGCCAGCGCGTCCGCTCAATCCAACCACACCATTGGACGCCTTGCCAGCCAAACCGCTCGGCTAAGTAAGCGCTCAACTCCCCACAAGCCCAAATCCACAGCAAACGTCGTTCCAGTCGACCGTGTCCTTTGGTGCAGCAGACCACGTCCTGCGGGCGAGCGGTCGGCAGACCGATCCAATCCACAATCGCCTGACGTAATTCAGGCTGATTGCCTTTGATCAACCCGATGTAACCCCCTTTTTTTCACCACCTTTTGCACGAAGGGGGCTTGCAAAAGTCCTGCATCCGCACGGATGACCTTGTTTTCTAGCGGAAACTCTTCCAATAAGGCGATCGCTGCCCCCAGTTCATCGCCACCTTCCACCGCTTTTTGCTCCCACACCTGCCGTAAGTTCGTCCCGGCCTGCGTAATCACCTGCAAGGCGGCCTCCGCTTCCCGCCGACTACCCCGCAGACGCTTCCCATCTAAAGCCAACTCCCCTTCGGCACCGAGCAAACCCTGCAAGGCGCGCTCCAGCTCTCCTCCCGATAACTTGCTCAACGTATACCAGAAGGTAGCCAAACCCCGGAATGCGCTTCACCGCTCGAAAGCCCAGCGATGGATACATCAACAAGAGCGCTTCTCGATCGCTTGCCCATTGCCATATCCTCCGCAAGGAGCGTTCGCCCTGCATGGCTGCCAGCACCAGAACAGCCAGCAGTCCATACAGGGGATATTGGCGTCCCTGACGCTTGCGGGGATCAGGGATCTCCTTCAAGGCTTGCGATACCGTCTTGGCCATATTCATACTCCTCCTTGACCAGTTTGTTAGCTCAATTATACCGAAAGATTAGTTTTTTAAAAAGCCCTAACGTTTGAACCAATCATCTACAAACTACAAAAAAAACGATGGTAAAATTGTAAATTAGATGTATACTTGGCAGATGTAGTGCTCCCTCCGGATTTGGTTTCCAGCTTAATCATGAGGAGATTCCCCCCATATTGTTAATCCTTCTATGATTTTATACAAGACATATCTGATCTCTTAGGGTGCCCCAAAAGCTTTTCTATTTATAGGCTAGAAATCTTTAGATTCACTTGGGTTTGATAAATTAAACTTGATTTCTCCCATATAAATTATAAGTGAATGAAAATAATAATATCCATTTGCTAATATAGAAACCAACGCAGCACCTACTGCACCCCACAAATAGACAAAAATCAGATTACCTACTAAATTTACTACCGTGTAATATAATGAGAGAATAAGCAATTCTTTTCCTAATCCATGCCCTCCCATCCATGCGTTATAAGGCTGATACAAAGATTGAAATAAAATAGCAATAGACATTAGGATTAGTAAAAGAAAAGTGTCTTCATATTCTCGGCCTAAATAAAAATAAATTACAATATATCCTAAAATAATCGCACCCAAGAAAGCCAATATCGTCATTGCAATATTAACTAACAATACCTTATAACCTATTCTTGAACTACATGATAATTCCTTATATTTTGAGCTTATAAATGCAAAAGAGAAATTGATGATTGGAACAGAAAGCGAGTTTGCAAGGCTATAAAAGCCTACATTTTGAGACCCACTAAAATACCCTATCATCAATCTGTCAAGCTGAAAACTCCCTGCTCCGATTATCCTGGATAAATAAATCTTGAGTCCATATGCCTCATTTTCATAAATAATAGATTTTATATTTTGGAAAAGATTATCAAAAGATAAATTCAATTTAATCATGATCAGGGAAAATGATATGGCACATGTTGCAGGCATAGTTATAAGAACATTTACCGGGTTAATTTGGTTGATATTGTAAAGACCTACCAGAGCTAAAATATAGAATAGTTTCCAGAAAAAATAAAATCCAGACAGGTATTCGATACTGTTGCTCCCTTTCAATACAAGTTCCATAAAGAAAGGTATCACAAAACCCCAGCTTACAATCGATACAATGCGAAGTAAACCCCCTACCTTATCTTCAAAAACACTGTCAATAAAAAATGAAATTGCAAAAACAAAACAGATAAATAATGCAGAAATCATTCCAAGAATGACAACTGCTGCGCCAATTAATTGCTTTTCTTTTTCTTTGTCTTGATTGACAGCAAGTAATCTGGAAACGGAAGCAAAGTAACCGAATTCAAAAAAAATTGACAAAAAAGCAATAACTGCAGTGGCAAAAGATAATATCCCATACTTTTCCGCTCCCATCACTTTTGCAACCAGCATACTTGAGACAAATCCAACTGCCAATCCAAACAATTGAGCACCAAGCAACAACAAAGTCTGGATCGTTGTTTTTGATGATGTTAACATTTTAGTAGTACGTCAAACCTGATACTTAGGATAAAGACTTTTTAGCCTGATGCGAGCATCGGCAGTTGTGAACTGCCAATGAACCTGAACAACTTCTGAGTTCCGTTGCTTCTCCCAGGCTTTCACTTCGCGTATCAAAGTTTGATT
>DAOTZA010000036.1:0-7977 GCA_034434515.1 Anaerolineales bacterium
TGGGCGGTAGCAAGCGCTTCTTGGCCTCCTTTTGCATCGGTCGCTATCGATGCTGCGGTTGACTTTACTCCTTCGATATTTTGGAGAAAGCCCTCGATCAGGTTGCAGGCCAGGGATGAAGTTAAGAAGCTACAAACCAGGAAGATTTTTATTATCTTGGAGGAAATTATTTGCATAGCGCTCACCTTTTGTAGAACCATTTTGGAACGACGCACAATTGATATTGTATCTTAGAAACACAGCGACGAAGCTCTGCTCTTCTTCCGAGATCGCTTCGTCGCAACCGGATTCTGGTCAGGATAGGGGAGGTTGAGGTTGTCCTTTGCTCCTTCGGCAGGTTAACCCATGAAAATCAGGTATCGTAGGTGCGGATGAATTCCTCCGCCTTTTCGACCAATTCGCGATTCCCTATATAAAGGGGAACTCGTTGGTGAAGATCATTCGGAACAACTTCAAGAATATCTTGATGCCCGTCTGAGGCATAGCCACCCGCTTGAGCCATCACAAAGGCAAGTGGAGCAGCCTCATACAAGAGACGTAATTTTCCAGTTGGTCGTTTGGGGTCTTTTTTATCTGCTGGGTAATAAAAGATACCACCGGCAAGCAGGGTGCGGTGGAAATCGCCAACCAGCGAACCAATATAACGGCTGGAAAGGGGCTTGATCTGCCCATCTTTGCCCTGAAGATATTCGGTAAATTTGCGCACCCCTTCAGTCCAGTAAATGTCATAACCTTGGTTGACACTATAGTATTTGGGCTTGGAAGGAATTTGAATATTAGGGTGAGAAAGCAAGAACTCTCCAAGCATCGGGTCTAACGTAAAGCCATGCGTACCGTTTCCTGAGGTGTATACCAGCATCGTACTTGTTCCAAAGAGGATATAACCCCCGGCAACCATATTCTTGCCGGGTTGCAGGCAGTCTGCAAGGGTACCCGGACCTTCTTCTGAAATCCGGCGATAAATTGAGAAGATCGTGCCGACTGGAGCGTTGACATCAATGTTGGAAGAGCCATCGAGGGGGTCGAATAACAAGACATATTTGCCAGTCGGATATTGCTCTGGAATGGGGATAATATCCGGATGTTCTTCGGAAGCCATCACTGCCAAACGGCCGGTATGTTGATTAAGGCGAATGATCGTCTCATCGGCCAGCTCATCTAGCCGCATGACGACTTCTCCTTGTATATTGATAGAGCTCGTTGCGCCAAGGATATCTACCAGGCCGGCCCGTGAAATACGACTGGCGATATATTTTCCTACGAGGGCAATATCATAGAGTAAAGAAGTTAGAACGCCGGTGGCTTCTGGATAGGTTTTCTGTTCTTCGAGGATGTGCCTTTCGATCGTAACAATCGAATCGGATGAATAGGTGACGGGCGCGCTCATACTTTCTCCTTTTTCTCATGGGGGATAGAAAGCTTTCTCAATTAAAGTATAGCGAGATTTTATGGTTTATGCTATAGTCATTTGTCAATAATTTGAGGGATACAATACCATGCTTCCTCTTGGTTAGGAAGTCTTTCAATAATTATCTGTTTTTGATCGCTCAACCGGTCAAGGGTCTTGATAATCCAGGATCTCTCCCACAAGAAGACTTTATGAATGTGTTCAAAGGTTGCCGCACCAACTGAGGACAGGTAAGTTAGCAGAATTGTTGCGTAGGCTTTTTCTGCGTTGATCCAACGAGCTTTTTCGATAATTGAAGGAAATTGTCTTGCGGTAAGGTCATAAATAAACGCATATCTCCATGCGCCGACTTCCGCTACACCAACCGGGAGAATTTTGAAATCCGCTTGCAGGTCGGTCAGCGCTTTACTAAACCGGGCATCATTTCTTGGTGAAGACAGATTGGCTTCTTTGCGGAGACGGATAGTGTCGAGCGCGCCATGATGGAGTAAAGCTTCGTAGACTGCTTTGGCTTCTTGGGTTATTTTTCCCTGGTAGTACTGAATCAGGTGATCGTTTTCGATGTCGCCGTAGTTTTCCGTCAGAGCATAAAAATGGGGAGCAAGCTCTAATGAGATAAGGGTAGCTTTTTTGCGCAGGATTTTGGCGTAATACCACACTTTTTCGCTGAGCATGGCATCTTTCCATCGCCAAGTAATATGAGCAGGGTCATCGTGGGTATTGGGCACTGGTCGATCTCCTGCTACTGCTACCCACAGGCTCGGGAGCAGGAGCTCTTTGATTGGCCAGAAGAAGACAAAGCCGCGTTCATTGACAAATTCAATTGCTTCTTCAAGGCTATAGATGGGGCGATTTTGTCGGAATCTCTCGCAGCGGAAGCGGTTGATCTGGTCGTGGGTGATCATGTTGCCTGTCTTGGAATGAAACTTGTATCTAACTATTGGTCAGACAGAAGGTCATATTCGATTTATTGTACTTAACTCCAATGGTTTTGATCTGATGGACATGGAGGTTTTAGGATGACGAATCCCTTTTATGTATTGAACCACGAAGACGCAAATTTTGCAATTCAGTATCATGCTGCGGATTCTGCCAGGCAAGAATATTTAAGGAGCCAATGGAAGCGGTTCAAGTGTTATGATCCGGCTTTGGCTCAAACCTATGAGGTGTTGTGTCGCCCAACCAATCCAAATCTAGAAGTAACTGTAGATAGGTATATGCCGATTAGTGCGCCAGCAGGACCTTATCGCGTGGAAATATTTGTCCCTGCAAAACATTCTACTTCCAAACGGGTCATTTTCACTGTGACCCATCAGATTCGTTATTGCGACACAGGAGCACAGGAAGAATACACCTATGCGATGGTGGACATGTCTGAGTTATCTGATGTCTGGCATCCATTGGGTGAGTTTCATCTTGATCCCTCTTTGGGGAGGGAAATTGGGAAAGTGCGTCAATACGATCTGAGCATCGAAGACCCGCCAGCAGAGGCTTCTTATGGACCAGTTCGCTGGGTACCGTTATTTCCTCTACCAGGAAAAAAAGCTCGTTTTGATGCACCAGTAGGAAGCCAGGATGAACGAAATGCACCATTCCCGACAGGAAGGGTGATGTTTGGGAAGTATCCCATTTGGGTAGGGCGATGGTATGATGCCAATCCATTTTTATCCTGGTACACCTATGGATACCATACCGGAGCAGATTTGAACTTACCCGGCAATTCAGAAGCGGACCGAGGCAAGGAAATTTATAGTATTGGCGATGGTATTGTGACCTTTGCCGGACGGGCAGGGAGCTGGGGTAATCTTATTGTGATTACACATCCCGAAGCGAGGGTAACCCTTCCAGATGGCAGTCGCCGGAAGCAGGCCATCTATTCCCGTTATGGGCATGTTGACAATCGTATCCTGGTCCAAGCTGGACAGCGGGTGAAAAGAGGCCAACCCATCGGATACATCGGTTTGGCTGCCAATGCTATTAGTGGGGCTCATTTGCATTTCGACATTTGCTACACCGATTTGTTAGCAAAACGACCGGCGCATTGGCCAAATTTGGATGTCATCCGCGCCCTGAGATGGTACGCTTCGCAAAGCGAATCCCGATCTTACTTAAGTGCACAATTGAGTGTAAAAAAGGAAGTCATCAGTAATTATCTTGATCCTTTTCTCTTCTTAAAGGAGAACCACTGATAAAATGCGGGATCAACCCGTGCCGAACTGACGGTCGCCGGCATCTCCAAGTCCTGGGAGAATAAAGCCATGTTCATTCAAGCGTTCGTCTACGGCCGCGAGATAGATTGGAACATCCGGATGTCTTTCCTGGAGGAACTTGATGCCTTCAGGCGCACCAAGGATACCCATAAACTTGATATTTCGAACCCCCCAATTCTTCAGGATGTTCACGGTGGCAACGGCTGAGCCACCAGTGGCTAGCATAGGATCCAAAACAATGCAAACGGAGACCGTTGGTTCAACGGGTAACTTGTTGTAATACTCAACCGGTTTGAGCGTCTTTTCATCCCGGTAGAGACCGATATGCCAGACTTCGGCCGAGGGTAAAAGTTCCCAAACGCCATCCACCATTCCCAGACCGGCGCGCAGGATAGGTACCAAGCCAACGTTTTCTTTCAACTCTGCCCCGTTGGTGCGCGCTAAGGGTGTTTGAACTGGCCGAGGACGGAGTTGCAGATCTTGAGTGACTTCATAGGTCAATAGCGTGGCAATCTCCTTAATCAATTCCCGAAACGTCCGGTGGTCAGTGGTATGATCGCGCAGCAGAGTCAGTTTGTGCGCTACCAGGGGATGGGAGGAAACATGAACAGTCATTTTGGGCTCCATATCAAAAGATCACAAGCGCCTGCCTGCTGAATTTATTATAATGGATTACGGGTTATAATCGCTGTTATGAATGGAAACCCTGACCGGATGATCGATCCAATGTCTAACTCTGAAGACCGTTTCGATCTAACCATGCGTCCACAGCGTTTAGCGGATGTTATTGGACAGGATCGGGTTAAGGAGAACTTGAGAATCCTGATTGATGCCGCGCGAAAGCGGGGGGATCCGCTTGAACACGTCTTGTTCTATGGCCCGCCAGGATTGGGAAAGACGACCCTGGCGCATGTGATTGCGAATGAGATGAAGGTGAATATCAAAGTGACTTCTGGCCCTGCCATTGAGCGAGCTGGTGACTTGGCGGCCATTTTGACCAATCTTCAAGCTGGGGATGTCTTTTTTATCGATGAAATCCATCGCTTGACTCGAGCGGTAGAAGAGATTTTGTATCCAGCCATGGAAGATTTTGCACTCGACTTTGTGGTCGGAAAAGGTCCCTCGGCGCGATCAATTCGTTTGAAACTGCCTCGGTTTACGGTCATTGGTGCGACGACCCGCCTGGCGTTGGTAACAGCTCCGCTCAGGGCGAGGTTTGGGGCTGTTTTTCGACTGGATTATTATGATGTAGAAGCGATGAGTGCCATTGTAGCTCGTGCTGCACGACTGATGAATGTGGAAATCGACGATGATGGTATGCGTGAGATTGCCCAACGCGGGCGTGGGACGCCGCGCGTAGCTCTCCGCCTGTTGCGTCGGGTGAGGGATTATGCAACGGTTCGTGCCAATGGTGTGGTCACTCGCGAAATCGCCTGTGAAGCCCTGGATCTCCTTGAAGTCGACTCGTTGGGATTGGATGACATCGATCGACGGGTTCTGCGCACAATCATTGAAAAATACAATGGTGGTCCGGTTGGGCTCAGCACGATCGCGGCCTCGTTGAGTGAAGAATCGGATACAATTATGGATGTTGTTGAGCCGTATTTGCTCCAATTGGGGATGATCGAGCGCACGCCACAAGGGCGAGTAGTTACCCGAACGGCATACGAACACCTGGGGTGTGATTTCCCCGATGAAACCCCTTCGCAACCGACTTTGTTTTGATCCTGGATGGAGGTGAATGCGGATTATGGCAACACAAATGGCAAAGTGGTTGATTGGTTTTGGTGTGTTTTTGATCATTCTAGGGGGGATCATTATGCTATTCAATCGATTAGGCGTGGGTGGATTCAAAATCCCTTTGGGAAGATTACCGGGTGATATTCGCATTCAGGGAGAACATTTTACTTGTTTTATCCCGATTGCCAGTTCGATCTTATTGTCGATTTTGCTGACATTAATCCTCAATCTCGTTATTAGGTTTCTGAATCGGTAAACGAACTTGAGAATCGATGATTTTGATTATTCCCTTCCTGAAGAATTAATTGCTCAAACACCTGCCGAGCCGAGAGATTCAGCGAGATTAATGGTAGCTTTTCGCGAATCGCGACGGGTCGAACATGCGGTTTTTCGCGAGATCGGCAGATATTTGGAAGCCGGAGATTTGTTAGTGGTGAACGAAACACGTGTCATTCCTGCCCGCCTCTTTGCCAGAAAGGCAATTAGCGGGGGGAAAGTGGAAATTTTGCTCCTTAAGAAAATTGATGATTTAAAGTGGCAGGCTCTCGTCGGTGGAAAACGCGTTCGGGAGGGCACTGAACTGAGGTTTGGAAATCAGCTCCGCGCCTGGGTGATTGAGGCTATGGATGGAGCAGAGCGTTTGATTCAATTTGAGCAACCCGTTGAGCCACACCTGAGCAAATTAGGGCATACCCCTTTGCCCCCGTACATCCATCGGTGGACTGACAATGTCGCCGAACGCTATCAGACTGTATTTGCCAAAGTGGACGGTTCGGCTGCTGCCCCTACCGCAGGTTTGCATTTCACTCCCCAATTGATAGACGAATTGCAGAACCAGGGAGTTCGGTTTGCACGACTTATCCTCCATATCGGGTTAGATACCTTTGCGCCGGTTACCGAGGAAGATCCGACTCAACATCGAATGCATACAGAATGGTGTCAGGTTGGCGAGGAGACGATTCGATTGATCAAAGAGACCCGTCAAATCGGAAAACGGGTGATTGCGGTTGGGACGACCAGTGTGCGGGCTTTGGAAACAGCGGCAACGCACAGTCCATCGGGAGACATCTTACCGTACACGGGTTTGACTGACCTGTACATTTTGCCAGGCTATACCTTCAAGGTTGTTCAAGGCTTGATTACCAATTTTCACCTGCCACGATCAACCTTGTTGATGCTGGTCTCTGCTTTTGCAGAACGAGAATGGGTGTTGAGCCTGTATCAACTGGCAATTCAATTGCGTTATCGGTTTTACTCTTTTGGGGATGCAATGTTGCTCTTATGAATCTGGCAAAATGGGACTACTTAGAGGAAGAAATCTTGAACTGCCGTCGGTGTGGACGGTTAGTCGCCTGGCGCGAACAAGTTGCCACCAGCAAGCGTAAGGCTTTTCGAGACCAGGATTACTGGGGCAAACCTGTACCCGGTTTTGGAGACCCTCGGGCGCGGATCTTGATTGTGGGTTTAGCGCCTGGAGCACATGGGGCTAACCGTACGGGTCGGATGTTTACCGGCGATTCCTCGGGAGATTTTCTTTATCAGGCTTTGTATAAAGCCGGGTTTGCCAATCAGCCAGTTGCCAGATCTCGCGGGGATGGATTGGAATTAAGGGATGTTTATATTGGGGCTATCTGTCGCTGTGTTCCTCCAGCTAATAAACCAACGCCTGGAGAAATCCGCAATTGTGTACCGTATTTACATCGAGAGATTGCGTTGCTATCCCGTTTACAGGTTGTGGTGGCACTAGGAAGAATTGCCTTTGAACAAATGGTGTCTTATTATGGATTTTCTCCAAAGCCCACTTTCCGACATGGGAGTAGCTATAAAGCTCCCCATCAGTCTATTGTGCTCATCGCTTCCTACCACCCAAGCCGGCAAAACACGCAAACCGGGCGTTTAACCGAGCAGATGTTCGACCAGATTTGGGTGCAGGCGAAATCTTTATTAGAAGGAGCGTGAATTGCGAGCGGTAGATATCATCATCAAAAAGCGTGATAAGCAAGAGCTCACAGCGGATGAAATCGAGTGGTTTATTCAAGGGTATGTTAATGGGGATATCCCCGATTATCAAGCAGCAGCCTGGGCAATGGCAGTTTTGCTTAATGGGATGACCGATGAAGAAACCACTGCCTTGACTCTGGCGATGGCTCATACCGGTGAGATGTTAGACCTTCGTTCGGTCGTACCGATTGCAGTTGATAAACATTCAACCGGCGGCGTTGGGGACAAGACGACCCTTGTTGTTGCTCCGCTCGTGGCGGCCTGCGGTTTACCGGTCGGAAAGATGTCCGGTAGAGGGTTGGGCTTTAGCGGTGGAACGCTGGATAAACTGGAGTCAATTCGCGGTTTTCGGGCGGACTTAACGACAGAGCAATTTCTAAGTCAATTAGCCAGAGTAGGGGTGGTTGTTTGCGGTCAAACGGCTGATTTAGCTCCCGCCGATGGCAAGTTATATGCGTTACGAGATGTGACCGGAACAGTGCAATCCATTCCGCTAATCGCCTCCTCGATTATGAGTAAGAAAATTGCTGCTGGTGCTCAAGCCATTGTTTTGGATGTTAAAGTCGGCCTTGGCGCTTTCATGAAAACCCTTGCTGAAGCCGAGCAATTAGCTCGCTT
>DAOTZA010000037.1:0-3205 GCA_034434515.1 Anaerolineales bacterium
CAGGCACAGCCCGAAATCAACGGCGTCTTTGCCCACAACGATGAGATGATTCTCGGTGCGATTCAGGCTGCCGAAGCGGCCGGGCGGACGGGCATTATCTTCGTCGGCTTCGATGCCATTGATGACGCCGTGCAAGCCGTCAAGGATGGCAAGCTGGCTGCCACTGTTGCTCAACAGCCTGCCCTGATGGGTCAACTGGCAGTCGAGACAGCCATCAAATACCTGAGTGGCAGCCAGGTGGAGGCATATATCCCCGTGCCGCTCAGTCTGGTGACCAAATAAGCGCTAACCCACCGAACGGGGGGCGGGGAGCCCTGCCCCCCGCGTCCATTTTTTGAGGTCGCATGGCTGAAGCTATCCCCCGGCTCAAACTGGAACATATTTACAAGGCTTTCCCCGGCGTTCAAGCCGTTCAGGATGTCAGTCTGGAAGTGTATGGTGGTGAGATTCTTGCCCTGGTTGGCGAGAACGGCGCTGGCAAATCCACGCTGATGAACATCGTCAATGGGGTGGTTGCCCTCGATTCCGGACGGATAGTTCTGGATGGTCAGGCGGTGCAAATCCCTTCCCCGCGCCGTGCCCTGGAACTGGGTATTACCATGATTCATCAGGAGCTGGCACTGATTCCCGAATTGACTGTCGGCCAGAACATATCCCTGGGACGGGAACCGCGGCGCTTCGGGGGCTGGATTAACTGGCAGCAGGTCTATCGGCAAGCGCAGCAAGAGCTGGATCGGCTGGGGATACAGGTTTCCGCCCGCGCCAGGGTGGCTGATTTGAGCATCGCTGAACGGCAACTGGTCGAGATTGCCAAAGCGCTTTCCTATCAGGCGCGCCTGATTGTTTTGGATGAACCCACCAGCTCGCTCACTAGCCGTGAAACGGAAACGCTCTTTCGCCTGGTGCGCACCCTGCGCCAGGAAGGCGTTGCCCTGATTTATATCTCCCATCGCTTGGAAGAAGTCTTTGAACTGGCTGATCGCATTGCCGTGATGCGCGATGGGCAACTGGTTGCGGAGGGGAAAGTGACCGAGTTCACGCCCAACCGCCTGGTGCATTTGATGGTGGGGCGTGAGCTGAATGAATTTTTCCCCAAAAGCCAGACGCAGCAGGGGGAACCCATCTTAAAGGTGGTCGATTTACAGGCTGGCAAAGAGGTGCGCGGCGTATCCTTTGAACTGCGGCGGGGCGAGATTGTGGGATTAGCCGGGCTGGTCGGCTCTGGTCGCACCAATGTTGCTCGCGTCCTGTTTGGGGTTGAGCGCCTCAAACAAGGCGCAATCTGGTTTGAGGGCAAACCGGTTCACATTCGCTCCCCGCGCGATGCCATTCGGCTGGGGATCGGGTTGGTTCCAGAAGACCGCAAAGCCCAGGGGCTGTTTCTCAAGCAAAGCGTGCGCTATAACATCGGCACGGCTTTACTGGAACGGCTTTCACGGTTGAGTTTTCTGAACTTTCGCGCCATCAATCAAATTGTGCGCAATCTGGTCGAACGACTGCGGGTGCGCACTCCCTCTCTTAATCAACAGGTGCGCAATCTTTCCGGGGGCAATCAGCAAAAAGTGGTCATTTCCCGCTGGCTAGCGCTGAACCCCAAAGTTTTGATTCTGGATGAGCCAACCCGCGGCGTAGATGTGGGTGCCAAGGCGGAAATTCACGCCCTGATGAACGAGCTAGCTGCCCAAGGGATGGCAATTTTGATGATTTCCTCCGAGCTGCCAGAAGTGCTGGGAGTGAGCGACCGCATTCTGGTCATGCGCGAAGGGAGAGTGGTAGCGGAATTGACTCGCGCCGAAGCCACTCAGGATCGCATTATGCAAGCTGCAACAGGGCAGATTGAACGGTGAAAAGGGACAGAATTCCATGAACCAAAGCTCATCCATCTTCCGGTTGATGTCTTTTCTCCGCAATGCCAGCACCTATTTGATTCTGCTGGTCATACTGGTATGGTTTGCGCTGCTCTCCCCAGAGTTTCTAACGATTAACAACCTGCTGACGGTTGCTCTGCAAACCTCGCTGATTGCTCTGGTGGCGATTGGAATGACATTCACGATTATCAGCGGCGGGATCGATCTCTCGGTTGGCTCAACGGCCGCGCTGGCAGGGGCGCTGGCGGCCGGAGTGGCGACGCGGTTGGGGCTG
Organism: Anaerolineales bacterium; assembly: GCA_034434515.1. GTDB lineage: Bacteria > Chloroflexota > Anaerolineae > Anaerolineales > UBA4823 > NAK19. The sequence goes on from DAOTZA010000037.1 coordinate 2,143, forward strand.
GGCACGGTTGCGGGTTTGGTGGTCGGCTTGCTGAGCGGGGTGGTGATAGGCTTTCTCAACGGCGCGCTGATCGTCTGGGGACGCATGCCGCCATTTGTTGCCACACTGGCAACCATGGCAATCGGGCGTGGTCTGACTCTGGTTTACACGCAGGGGCGGCCGATCGCCGGGCTGGATAAATCGTTCACCTTTTGGGGAGGTAACGGCTGGCTGGGGGTGCCGGTGCCGGTTTGGGTGTTGGCGGTAGTGGCCGGGATTGCCTACCTGATCCTGAAACAAACGCCATTGGGGTTGCGCATCTACGCCACCGGCGGCGGTGAAGAGACAACCCGCCTGGCAGGGGTCAACGTGGGGACGGTCAAATTCAGTGTCTATCTGTTCAGTGGCGTATGCGCAGCGCTGAGCGGTTTGATCCTGACGGCGCGGCTGTGGTCGGCGCAGCCCAACGTCGGCATTGGGCTGGAACTGGACGCCATCGCCGCCGCAGTGCTGGGAGGCAGCAGCCTGGCTGGTGGCAGCGGCGGAATTGCGGGCACGCTGGCGGGAGCCTTTATAATCGGCATGATCTCCAACGGCTTGAACCTGCTGGAGGTGCCTTCCTACAATCAGCAGGTGGTTAAGGGCATGGTGTTTATCCTGGCGGTGATGCTGGACTATTTTATCAAACAGCGTCGTTCGGCGCCGGCGGCTACCGCGGCGGAGGATTAACCGCCAATTTCGCATCCGCGAATACACGCCAATAGACACGAAGAGATTCTTTTGGAGTGCGCAAGCCGTACTAGCGCAGCTTGCTCTGGCGGGCATTCGAGATTCGAACATTGTATTGGCTTCGGAGCATCGCGCCCCCCTTGCCGGCCTTGGAGCGTCCCGCCCCACTAACCTGGGCTCTGGAGCGTCCCGCTCCAATATCCGTCTTATTGTCCTTGCGGGCGTTCGAGGATACAGTCGTAACACAGGACTAATCCTGTGCTACTTATTCACTATCGGATACAGCGTCTGCGGCATCAGCATCCCTGCGTTGGCGCTCGCAATCAGCGTCAATCTGGGCTTGGATGCAAGTCCC
>DAOTZA010000038.1:0-4623 GCA_034434515.1 Anaerolineales bacterium
GTACCGCCCACCTTGCAAACACGTTAAGGATTAAATTCTGGCGTTGCCGAAGTGGGATTTGATTCCTATGGCGGGCAAAGAACGAGGCAAGTTGCACTGGAGGCCGGAACAATTGTTACAAGACACCAACACCGTTCTGCATGCGCATGCAGCCATTCACTATAACCTGCGCCGCACCGGCAATCGCAAACCGGCAACTTTGTTCTTTCTGAAGTAATGACAACGCCTCCTCCCGTTCAGCGCAGCGCTACCAGCGCGGTCTTGTACCGTCGCCGTTCGATGGTCTTGGCTGACCTATGACTTTATCAACTGCCGAACACTATCATAAAAAATATCTCATTAACATCACGTCACTTCTTTATTACCGGCAACACCACCGTATATAACACTCGCAATCGAAACAAACTATCACTGAGTGCGCCGCCCAATTCACCACCAAAACCGTATATATACTCTCCTATTGCTACAGCTCCAAAAGACGCCCATTCTTCTTCCCTTGGGTTCGCAATTAATCGCTGTATATCTTTCAAAGGTTGATATTCCAGAGAAGTTGTCATTTTAGATTCTGTATTCTTGCCGCCGAGCACATATAGTTTATCCAAAACGTTCAACAACGTCAACCGCTTGCGCCGTTCGGGTAAATAGATTGTATCTCCTTTAGAGAAAGTATCCCCTTGCAATGTGAGAATATCGAGTATATTCAATTCATTTTTCCCATCCCATCCCCCAGCTAGATAAGCCAAATTTCCTAAATCAATTGCTCCAAAATATGCCCGCCCTTCTTCTAATAAATAAACGGGATTCCATTCCTTATCTGCCGGTTCAAAGCTCCAAATATTCTTGTATACTCCTTTACCGTCCCATCCCCCTAGCGCATATAATTTTCCTTCATAAGTTATACAACTCATTCCACTTAGTTTAGCCGGTATTTTACCAGCCATCTTCCACCGATCTTGTCTCCAGTCATATGACTCAACCACGTCAGTAAACATATCCCCCTTTAATTTCCCACCAATCACGAATATCTCATTCCCCAGAGTCAACCCACACGCTTCGCTAACCGGAGTCGGTTTCCTAGCCCCCTCGCTCCATTGACCGGTTACCGTGTCGTATATATCTACCCGGTCGCTGATCCCATCCGGCGTCTCGCCACCAATGATATAAATTTTATTATCCACGGCTGCATACGCCATGGATTTTTTGGGCTCAGGCATTTGAGTCACCAATTCCCATTTCACCGGCTCGGGGGTAGGGGTAACTATAATCTCGACAATCTGCGGATTGCCCCGACTCGCCAGATTGACCAGCAGGATGACCAAGATGATCATCCCTGCGAATAATCCTACACCGAGGAGTCCAAGGAGAAGGGGTGAAAACGCTATTGTGTTAGCTTTGGTCAGGGCGCCACTTTCTTGAGCTTCTACGGCTTCAAGGGCAGCCTGATTTCCGGCTTCAACCCAGCCCTGTCGTACCGCAAACATTGCCGCTTCAGTCCGAGAGACCACCCCGATTTTACCAAAGATATTTTTCAGGTGTACCTTTACCGTGTTAGGACTGATTTTCAATTGGTAGGCAATTTCTTTATTGGATAATCCCGTTGCCACCAGTTTCAAAATTTCTATTTCGCGTTCGCTCAATTCGGAGGTGTGGTTCATGATCTTTGAGAAGGGTACGGGCTAATCTCTCTAATCCGCTCTGACTATTTTTGCCGGTTCTATGCATTCTAACCAATTATCAAAATTCTCCAGCAACCTCGCCATTATCGCCAGAGTAGACCGGTGGAAAAAAGCGACATCACCATACGCCTCGCCACCCCGTAAACTCACTAAATCGCTAACCCCACGCAGAATGACGAGAGGGAGTTGGTTCCTTTTCGCCACAAAAGCTATGGCGGCCGACTCCCAATCACAAACCGTAGCTTCGTATCGCTGAATTAAATTGGGAATATCCTCAGCTAATAAATCTCGGTCAGCAGAACAAATCGTTTGTTTTATCACTTCAAAAGGATAAGGCTCACGAAGAAATGATAAATCCAGCTCCGTTGTATAAAAACTTTGTATGTCTTCGCCAGGTTGCATCATTTCAATCAAATCATACAGAAGGGTTCTTTCAGCTAGCACAATCTTACCCCGTTCAATTCTCCCCTCGATACCTCCACAGGTACCGAGATTGAACAAAATGGTGGGGTTAAATCGATCAATGACATACTGCGTAGAACCTGCCGCACAAATTTTACCCCACCCCCCTTGAAAATAGATTAACTCTTGTGGGTAATTTGAGGCAGGATGACAAAAAAAGAATTCACCATAAGGAGAGCGATGAAGACAGCTTGGGACGAGCAATTCCTTGACGGCTGCCCATTCCGCATCTGCAGAGATTAGAACCACAACGGTCTTAAGCTGGGATGACATCTTATCTCAATAATCCTCAAGGAAACCTATGAGGCGCTCCAATTCATTTACCATCGGATGAGGATATTTCTTCTTGAATATTTCCAGCAATGAACGGAAATACCACAAACTGCCCTGTTTCCCACCCCGAAATCGATCCCAAACCTGGTTGCCGGCTCGCTGGTAATCCAGATAGATGGTGCGCAAATTATGTACTTTATCTGCCAGCGAAACCAACAAAACATCTTCATCTGCGTTTGACAAATGTTCGATATATTTCTCCTTTCGTTCTCGCCAGGGTGGTTTGGGATTCACCAATGTATCTGAGCAACCCTCGACGATATGGCGCACGCGGTTGCCAAATAACGCCTCGATTTCTTCTAAACGGCTTTTGCCTCCTTGATCTTCAGCAACATCATGCAAAAGGGCAGCAATGGTTTGGTCTTCATCACCACCGCCTTCCATCACCAGAGCAGCGCAGGAAATTAAGTGCGAAAAGTAGGGAATTTCACTTCCTTTCCGGTATTGTTCCCGATGAGCCTGCAAGGCATACAGCAATGCTTGCTCAAACCGTGTGGTCAGTTCCATCTAACTAAGCTCGAATTTCGTAATCAAAGGTTACCAGTATCGAAGGTTTTAATGTAGCAATGACCGAACAATACCTTTCTTGAGATAACTGAATCGCCCGTTCCACTTTTTCGCGGTCTAGCTCACCATACAGGATGTAATGCAAATGCATGTCGGTGAACGAATAAGGAGGATCTTTCATCTGATTGCCGCTGCAAATAACCTCCATGTCTTTTAAGGGTTGACGCTGTTTCTCCAAAATTTCAACTACATCATACCCTGAACAAGAAGCTGCTGCCATCAACAATAACTCGGCTGGCTTCACTCCTTCGCCGTGGTTTTCATGGCGGGTTCGACCGATTACAATCGAATTGTTATTCGAATCGGTGCCGATCATTATGCGGTCTTCAACCCATTTGATACGAATTTGTCCCATAAAGTACCTCTTAGTGAATTAGATTTGCCAAATTTGTCTCGCTTGCTCTAGAATTTTCTGCCAAGAATTTCCTTCTTCTCTGGGCGAAACGCCTAAGGGGTCATCGCTGGGCATTCCAAGCAAAGCATTGACTACAGCTAGCGTACAGGCTTTGGCTGCCTCAAGATCGTAGCCGCCCTCTAAAAACAAAGCAATTTTGCCACCACAATAAAGCTCACTCCAATCGGTTAATTGTCTGATCATTTCCCCATATTGTCTCGCTGAAAGTTGCAAATGCCCCAATGGATCTCGCCAGTGAGGGTCAAAGCCATAACTGATCAGCAACATTTGGGGTTGAATTCGATCGAGCAATGGTAGAATAATTTTTTCCATTAAGTTAGCAAAAGCTCTATCCCCCGAACCAGGTGGGAGAGGAAAATTTGCCGTGAATCCTCTTCCTTCACCAGCTCCAATTTCATCCAGGTAACCACTGCCGGGATACAAAGGAGACTGGTGGGTGGAGAGGAAAAACACATCTGCTCTTTCCCAAAAGATATCTTGAGTGCCGTTACCGTGGTGCAAATCAAAGTCAAGAATTGCAACCAGTTTTGCTCCTAAACGATGGATCACCCATGCTGCAGCAATTGCAACATTATTGAGTAAACAAAATCCCATACCCTGTCGAGAGGTTGCATGGTGTCCTGGCGGTCTGGTTAATGCAAAACCCCGGCGAGCTTGCCTATTCCAGACAGCTTCGGCAACTGAAACCGCGCCACCTGCCGTTTTTAAAGCCAGCTCCCAGGAAAACCGCGTTGTGTAAGTATCCATATCAAGAGAATCCCCCAATCGGCAAACATTTTCAAGCTCTCGCAGGTAATCCCTCGAATGAACCAGGGCTATCTCTTCAATAGATAATTGTTTTGGCTCTGCTTTAGGGTAGTGCTCCCACAAACCGTTTTCTTGGAGAACCTTGACGATGGTCTCCACGCGTTCGGGTCTCTCCGGGTGACCACTTTGAGAATGTTTTTCGTGTCCGTGGGGATAGTAATAGATGAGATCTTCCATTTCTCTATTTCCTCATCTGGATTATATCTCACCGTTTGCGTTTCCAAAACCCATCTAATCCACAAAATCGTTATCCAACATTTCAATATCTATTCACCTGATAACAATCCTCTTGTTCCTCACAGCAACTCATCAATAAAAACGTATAAACCAACCTCATCCTGAAATAGGAGGCGTATAATCCGT
>DAOTZA010000039.1:0-1752 GCA_034434515.1 Anaerolineales bacterium
CCCTGGTTGCGTCTGGCTTCGTGGATTGGCGGCGACCGCGACGGAAATCCCAACGTGACTCCTGAAGTGACCATCGAAACCCTGCGTCTGCATCGCGGTCTGGCGATCGAAAACTATCGCCGCGAGCTAAGCGAACAGGCGCGGCGGTTGAGCATCAGCGCGCGGCGCTTTCCTCTGCCGTCGCCTTTGCAAGAATGGCTGGAGAAACGTCAACCGCTCCCCGAACACAGCCAGTACATAGCCAGACGCTACGCCCACGAGCCCTATCGCCTGATCCTTTCCCTCTTAGCCAACGATCTGGCTGTCGCCTCTCAGGCCGATATGAAAGCCAATTTGCTCTCACCGCACCCCCAACCTTCACGCATCACGGTTGAGCATTTGCGCCGTCCCTTGCGCTGGATGGAAGAGGCTTTACCTGCTGCTCTGCGCAAGAAGAGCCTGAGCCGTTTGCTGCGGCAACTGGGGATCTTTGGTTTGCACGCTGCCCGCTTAGACATTCGCGAGCATTCAAGCATGCTCAACCGCGCAGTCGGGGAAGTGCTGCGCGCCTTGCAGGTCACAGCCGAGTTTGAACTATTGCCGCCCGCTGAACGCCGCGATCTTTTGGTTCGAGTGCTTTCTGCCCCTGTGCCACCTCTTGTCGAGACTCCAGGGGTGACCACCGAAACGGCAAAGACCTGGGCGCTGTTTGCCCTGCTGAACCGCGCCAGGCGCACCTATGGGGAAGAGCTGTTCGGGGCGCTAATCATTTCCATGACCCATTGTACAGCCGACATCCTGAGCGCTTTGCTTATCGCCCGCTGGACGGGGTGCGCAGCCGGCCTGCAAATCTGTCCCCTGTTCGAGTCGATTGCCGATTTGGAGAAGGCCGCCCACATCCTTCAAGAGCTTTTCGACACCCCCCTCTATCGAGATCACTTACAAACCTGCCAGAACGAGCAAATGGTTATGATCGGCTATTCGGATAGCAATAAAGACGGTGGTCTATTGATGGCCCGCTGGGCACTCTATCGCGCCCAAGAGGAGATGGTCAAAGTTGCCCAGAGCGCAGGAGTCAAGCTGACCATTTTTCACGGGCGCGGTGGGACAGTAGCGCGCGGTGGCGGACCGGCCAATCGGGCGATTCGCGCCCAACCGGCCGGTACGATCCAGGGCCGCTTTCGCCTCACCGAGCAAGGCGAGGTGATTGCCGCTCGCTATTCCAACCCGGCTCTGGCACATCGCAGCCTTGAACAACTGGTGCATGCTGTCTTGCTTGCCTCTGCTCCCGATGGCAACACGCAGATCAACATTGCCTGGCGGGAGGCATTAGACCAAATGGCAAAGCAAGCCTATCTGTCCTATTGTCAACTGGTTAAAGAAGACCCCGCTTTTTTGGATTTCTGGCAAGCGGTGACGCCAATTGACGTGATCAGACGCTTACAAATCGGTTCCCGCCCGGCTGCCCGCCAACCAACGGTTACCCTCGACACGCTGCGCGCCATCCCGTGGGTGTTCTCATGGATGCAAAGCCGTTACAACCTGCCAGGCTGGTATGGATTGGGCAGTGGATTGGCAGCTCTCGGCGATGAAACCCGCTTGCGCGAGATGTACCATGGCTGGCAATTCTTCCATACCCTGATCAGCAACGCCGAGAACTCCCTGGTGCGCGCCGATATGGAAATCGCTGCGCTCTATCTTGACCTGGTCAAAGACCCCCAACAAGGCCAGCGCTATTATCAAATCATCCGCGCCGAATATGAGCGAACGGTC
>DAOTZA010000040.1:0-7769 GCA_034434515.1 Anaerolineales bacterium
GCTTCGGTCATCCAGGTTGCCCCTTGCCACACTCGGTCATCTTTGCGCAGGAGCAGGGGGATAAACCGTTCTTTTACTGTCGGATCGCCGTATTTTTCCAGCGGAACAGCCGTAGAAAGGGAAACAGTATAAGGACAATACATGCCAGCGTCGAAAAAGGCCGTGATGTATCCCAGCAAATAACAGTCTGCTAACCTGCCCCCTTCAAAGGCTCGCCAAACCAGGCCGGCTTTATATCCCTGGCGGAGAGCCCGCCAATAGGCCGGGGGGTAGAGAATCTCATCCACGCGCTTGCCCAGCGCATCGAACATCCGTAGCCATGGCGTTCCAGCTCGGTCGACCTGATTTGAGATCTCCATCCCTTCCGCAACCCACCATTGTTCATAGTCACTCAACACGGTGGGGATAGGCAAACCGCCCAACATCCGCTTGAGAAAAGCCGTTGGAGATTGCAACTCGCTAACGTCCATTTATCACTCCCTTCGTCTATACTATGATAACACAAAGTGGACGAAGCTATCTCAGCCCGACGAGGTTTTCCCATATCAAAACTGGCTTTGACAAAATCTTTCCCAAAGGTTAAAATAAAGTAGCTTTTGATTGGCAAATTTTGCCGATTGAGGACATTGTTGGAGATTTAGTAAGGAAAATCTATTTGAACTTTTTGAATCATTCCATGATCCATTCTTGCTTCTTACCAGCAGCCCGGTCGGTGATTTGCCGTTCGGGCTGTTGTTTTGACTTTGATTGAGCTTTATAAAAAGGACTGTAGAAAGTATGAAAGAAAAAATTTTACGCATCCTCCCCCTTGGAGGATTGGGAGAAGTAGGCAAAAACATGATGGTCTACGAATACGCCGACCAAATCCTGGTGGTCGACGCCGGCTTAATGTTCCCCGAAAACGATATGTTGGGAATCGATTACATTATCCCCGATTTTCAATATCTGGTCGAGAATCGCCACAAAGTGGTTGGGGTAGTTTTTACCCATGGTCATGAAGATCATACCGGGGCAGCGCGGCATGTTTTGGAACAGGTTCAAGCGCCAATTTATGCCACCGCCCTAACCCTTGGCTTATTGGAAGCCAAACTTGCCCGCAACGGTTTGTTGAACAAGCTGAAACGAAACACGGTGCGAGCCGGTGAGCGATTGCAGATCGGAGTCTTTGACGTGGAGTTCTTTCATGTCTGTCATTCGATCCCGGATGGAGTAGGATTAGGCATCCGTACGCCGGTTGGTCTGGTGGTTCACAGTGGCGATTATAAATTCGACCACACGCCGGTTGATAACTGGCCTACCGATTTCGCCAAGCTGGCAGAATATTCTCAGCAAGGGGTTTTAGCCCTGCTCTCCGATTCGACCAACTCCACCCGGCCAGGCTGGACTCCCTCTGAACGGGTGATCGACGCGGCCTTTGACAGTGTCTTTCGCGAAGCGCCTGGGCGAATTATTGTGGCAAGCTTCGCGTCTTTGATTTCGCGCATGCAGCAGGTCGCTAACGCAGCCATGCGCTATGGACGCAAAATGACTTTTGTCGGAGCGAGCATGGTAGAAAACGCCCGCATTGCGCGTAAATTGGGCTATCTGACCATCCCCGATGAGGCTATTGTACCAATTGAACAAGCCCTGCGCATGAACCCCAACGAGGTGGTCTTGATGTCCACCGGCACCCAGGGGGAACCCAGCTCGATTTTGGGACGCTTATCCACCGGCACCAACCGTCAATTCGACATCTTACCCGGCGACACGGTCATTCTCTCTTCTCACCCGATACCCGGGAACGAAGAAAGCGTTTATCGCACCATCAACCGCCTCTTTCGGCGCGGCGCCAACGTCATCTATGAGGACATCGCTCCCGTGCATGTTTCCGGTCACGCCAGCGCAGAGGAGATTAAGCTGATGCTGAATCTGGTGCGGCCGAAGTTCCTAATCCCCATCCATGGCGAATTACGCCACCTGCACCAGCACGCCCGCCTTGCTCAGGAGGTAGGCATTCCAGCCGAACGGATCGCCATTGTGGAAAATGGCATGGTGCTCGAACTGAGCGAAGATCAACTGCGCATTGGCGAGCGCGTACCGGGTGGATATGTATTTGTTGATGGCGCTTCGGTCGGTGATGTCAGCCCTAGCCTGGTGCGCGAACGCGAAATTCTTGCCCGCGATGGCTTTGTGCTGGTCAACCTGGTTTTAGATCGCCGCTCCTGTCGTTTGCTGGACGAGCCTGAGGTCATCACGCGCGGTTTTGTAAGCGCCGATGAGATGGAAGAAATCATCGCCGAAACCCGGCAATTGGTGCGCAAAACGGTGGACTGCACCAGCAACGGCCGCTTGCAGAACGATCTCGAGCAATCCTTAAAGTCGTTTCTCTACACCAAAACCAAGCGTCGCCCAATGGTTTTTGTCACGATCAGTAACGCCTGAGCAACTTAATCCCACTCCCAGCGCTCATCTTTCCAGCCGGCCTCGCCGCGCAGCGGAACAAAAGAGACCGGCACAAATTCCTCCTGCTCATAGCGGGCACCGTGACGCGTCCACCGTTCAAGCATTTGCCCCCATTGCCCACCCACGGGGATGACTAACCGTCCCCCCTCGTCCAATTGCTCCAGGAGAGCCTGCGGCGCTTTGGGGGCTGCTGCCGTAACGATAATCGCCTGGTAAGGAGCAAACTCAGCTAACCCCAGCGAACCATCGCCAATATGAACGCGGATGTTCTGATAGCCCAATGCTTGCAGGATCAGTCTGGCACGTTCCGCCAGCTCGGCGTGGCGTTCAATTGTATGCACAAACCGGGCAAGTTCGGCGAGGATGGCTGCCTGATAACCAGAACCGGTGCCGACTTCTAAGACCTTTTCATCGCCCTCCAAACGGAGAAGCTGGGTCATCAAAGCCACAATATAGGGCTGGGAGATAGTTTGTCCGGCGCCGATTGGGAGCGGTCCATCAACGTAAGCCAGGTGACGGTGTTCGGTGGGGATAAAACGGTGGCGGGGCACTTTCAGCATCGCCTGGAGCAGCCGCGGTTCCTGAATCCCCCGTCGACGCAATTGCTCGTCCACCATGCGCATCCGCTCACGCTCAAAAACCGCTTCTTCGTCCTGATTCATCCAGAGCGCATTTCCTCCGCTAAGTTCCGCCAAAAGGCATCCTGCTTGCCAGGTACAAACGGGAGATACAACGCCAGACGTTGGGCGAGGGCAGCGTAGCGTTGGCGCAGCTTCTCTCCTAGGTGCTTTTCATCGGCAACGACGGCGAAGGTTTCCAACATAGTGTCGTCAATCAAGGCTGGCAGTTCCCCCCACTGAGCCCGACTTGCCAGGGTGGAGAGTTTCTCGCCAATCTCCCCCCACCCATGATGCTCCAGGACACGTCGATAGGAAGGCGTCGAGGCGTAGAAAGCAATTTGGGAGCGAACAAACTCGGCTTCCTCCTTACTAGTCGCGGTGAAGACGGTAACGCTGAGTTGCACAGCTTCTCTTTGCCGCTGACTTTTTTGCGTCCCGCGCTGGATGGCCGGCGCAATCACCTCGGCTAAATATTCTGCTGAATGAAAAGGATGAGCCAGGAAGCCATTCGCGACTTCGCCAGCCAGTTGGGCCAAACCAGGATTGACACCCGCAATAAAAATTGGGATGCTCGGCTGAGCAATCGGACCGGGATTGAAGAAAGGCGCCATGAGATTTAGACGATAGTATTCTCCGCGCACATTCAACGGCGTTCCATTCTGCCAGCAATCCCACAAAGCCCGCATGGCCTGGATTTGCTCGCGCAGTTTGCCGACCACCGAGTCGGGCCAGGGCATTCCAAAGCGCCGTTCGATATGGGCTTTCACCTGGGTGCCCAAACCCAATAAGAAGCGCCCCTGCGAGTATTGCGCTAAATCCCAGGCGGTATAGGCAAGGGTGGTCGGGCTGCGGGCGAATGAGACGGCGATGGCGGTGCCAAAGCGCAGTCGTTGGGTGTGTTCGGCGATCAAAACGCCCGGCAGAAAGGGATCATGGCTGGTTTCCGGGCACCACAAGGCATCAAAACCAATCTTTTCGGCCGCCTGGGCAATTTCGGCAACCGCAGAAAGATTAGAAGGGGAAAGCGTGGCATCAAACTCCATCATCTTACTCGCTTAATAAATACGCAACAATCCATTGGGTTGTCGCCAGGAGAGCCTCCAGATGGGTTCGTTCGTAGTTGTGTGAGGCATCCACGCCTGGACCGATTAAGGCCACTGCAACATCCCCACCCGCCCGCCAGTATGCTTCGCCATCCGAGCCATAATACGGATACGTATCCACTTTATAGGCAAGGGCGGCTTGATCGGCTATGCGCCGTAGCTTCTGGCTAAATTCGTGATGATATGGCCCGCCCGAATCCTTAACGCATAGCGAAACATGAAATTCATCGGAGGTTTGTCCTTCGCCAACAGCCGCCATATCGACCACTAAAAGCTCGGCTAAATCGGGTGGGAAGCCGCTGGCTGCGCCATGTCCCACCTCTTCGTAATTCGAGATCAAAAACGTTGTAGTCTGGCGCGGCCGCAGCCCCTGATCGTGCAAGGCTTTAATCGCCGCAAGCACACAGGCAACTCCTGCTTTGTCATCTAGATAGCGTGAGCGGACGAACCCTTCATTGGTTTCGAGGCGGGGGTCAAATGCCACAAAATCGCCCACCTGGATGCCCAGGGCACGAGTCTGCTCGGCGTTGGTGGTGCGCGCATCTAAACGCACTTCCATGTTATCAGTTTCGCGACTGAGTTCATTGACTTGTTTACTGTACACATGAGCCGAGGCTTTGGTGAGCAACAGACTCCCCCGCACCGTTTTCCCGCTCTGGGTGAACACCGTACATCCTTCTCCTTCGACGGTATTCCAGGCATAGCCACCCAACTGGGTCAATTTTAACCGCCCATTGGCTTTGATCTCCTTCACCATTGCCCCCAGGGTATCCACATGGGCAGTCACACCGCGGAGAGAATCCGCTCGCTCACCTTGCCATTCAGCAATCAGCGCCCCTTTGCGATTCTGACGCAGGGTTAGCGCGGAAAACGGTCTCAAAACCTCTTCACAATACGAAATAGCCCGCTGGGCAAACCCCGATGGGCTGGGGATGTTTAATAGCTGGGCCAGGTGATTTAGCAGAAATTCGCGGTCAATTGAGGGTATGGTTGTCATGGGTTCTCCTGGAGTTAAGAGGATGCAGAAGGGGTTTCCAGCCCTTCAAAGGCGCTGATCACCCTGCGCCACTCTTCTGGGATGGGAATCGATTTCTGTTGCCGATAGTCATAGGCGACCTGGATGGTCAAAGCAGTAGCGAGCTCGGCGTGGGTGTCAGCATCTTCGACCCGATACGCCATTTCGAAGCTCTTGTTGCCCAAACGGACAACCCGCACACCAACGCGCACAGCTTGCCCAAAATGGATGGGCGCTTTATAGGTCAGGCGAAGCTCGGCGAGGATAATCCCAATGTCTAAAAACGAGCCACCCTGCCAGAGATTGAGCTGTTTGATATACTGGATGCGAGCCTGTTCAAGATAGGTAACCGTTTTGGCGTTGTTAACATGTCCCTGCGGATCGAGGTCGCCGTAGCGCACTTCAATGGGATGAAAGAACCTGAATTGTTCCATATACAAATTATACTCTGGAGTATAATGCGTCTCATGCAAAACTCGGAAAACGATAAACTATCTCCTGAAGAATCGCCTGAACCACAACTTCCCGCGCAAGCAGGGGAGGAAAATTCTATCTCCACACCCTCTGACTTGCCAGAGACAGACCCTCTGGCAGCTACCCAGCTTCATTACCCTTCGCCGAGCCAGGCGCTGGCTGAATACCTTGCCGCCCAAGTCGATCCTTTCGCCGAGACGCGGGCGGTGAACGTTGAGACCCAAAGCACCACTGCGGGCGAGACAACCCTCGCCGACACGATTATCTCCAGAGTTCATCCACCAGAGCCAGGCGAGGCGCAGCCTACCGATAGCCTGGCAGCGACGCTTCCGACCAGGCTCAGTGCAGCCAACGCCACAACCCAGGCGGAGGACAGAGAACCACCTGACCAGACCAGCCTCTCCCCAGACAGCCACCTGCAAGCAACCCAGGTCGTTCCACTGGCTGACGTTGGCAGCGATCAACCCCCGCCAGGCAAACCTATCCACTCCCAGGGGACAAAACCATCTCGTCTGCGCTGGGTCATTTTGATCGGCATCCTGGGGTTGTTCGGGATTGCTTTTCTGAGCGCCTTTGCGGGTTACACCAGTGGCATCAACGCCCGCAAAGCCGCGGCAGCCACCCAGGCCGGTCTGGTTGCCAAAGAGCAATACGAGTTAGCCTTGCAAGAGATCGCCAGCAAAAACTATGGGCGGGCGCGGCAACGCCTGGAGTATGTCATTCAAATCGCGCCCGATTACCCTGGCGCAGCGGAGAAATTAGCCGAAGTGATCTTCGAGGCAAGCATCACCGCCACGCCGACCATCGCTCCATCGCCGACGGTCTCGCCAACGCCGGATTTACGCGGCGCCGAAGAGCGTTTGGAAGCCGCCAAACAGCAAATCTTCAACAGTCAATGGCAAGTGGCCATCGATACGCTGCTCTTATTGCGCAAAGTCGAGCCGAATTTTCAACCCGCCGTGGTGGATGGTCTGCTCTATCTGGCATACCGGAACAGCGGTCGCGATAAAATCCTCAAAGAGGCCAATCTGGAAGGCGGGATTTACGCATTGACCCTGGCTGAAAAGTTCGGGCCCCTGGACACGGAGACCAAAGGGTTGCAAAACTGGGCACGCCTCTACCTCTTAGGAGCCAGCTATTGGGACGTAGACTGGGGACAGGTGGTGTATTACTTTGCTCAGGTGGCGCCGGCGGTGCCGAATCTACGCGATGGGAGCGGCTGGACGGCAACCGATCGCTACCGCATTGCGCTGGGCAAATATGCCGAGCACCTGTTAGCTCGCAAAGAGTGGTGTGCTGCAATGGAGATGTATCAGCAAGCCTTGAGCTATGGTGGCGACCAGGCTTTGCAAGATGGTTATAATCGCGCGTACGAGAAATGTGTCGGAGCACAGGTCACCCCCACCGAAGGCGCACCGCCGGCAGAGGTGCCCACGGAGACTCCCCAGCCCTGAGCCCTCACCCCCGACCCCTCTCCCAGGACGGGCGAGGGGAGTAGACCCTCACCCCCAACCCCTCTCCCAGAACGGAAGAGGGGATTTAGATACCCTGATTTCCATCAGCAATGACCAGCGGCAAGTCGTCTTGCTTGGCACGGCGCAGGGCGGTGGATGCCCTTTCGAGCAGGTGTTCCCAGGAGACATCGCTCTTGATGCGTTCTGCCAGGCCAAAGCTCAGCGCAATCGAAACGGCGCCGTGGTCGGTTTCAACCGTCAGAGCGCTAATCATAGAGCGCAACCGCTCAACGATGTTAATCGATTCCCGCTGTCCGGTCTCGGGCAACACGATGACAAACTCATCGCCGCCATAGCGGGCTGTGATATCCACTTCACGCAGATTGTCCTTAAGACATGCCGCAACTGCCCTCAAAACTCGGTCGCCGACGGCATACGAGTAACGATCGTTAAAGGCTTTGAAATCATCAATATCACTGAAAAGCAGGCTGAGTGGCCGGTGAAAGCGCACCGAGCGCTCAAACTCACGCTGGGCAAACATCTTCAGCCCGCGGCGATTATAAATGCCGGTCAACTCATCGTGAATGGCTAAGGCTTGCGCCTGCTGAAAGAGACGCGCATTTTCAATCGCTTGCGCAGCCAGGTTGGCAAAAGCCATCAG
>DAOTZA010000041.1:0-1752 GCA_034434515.1 Anaerolineales bacterium
CCCTGGTTGCGTCTGGCTTCGTGGATTGGCGGCGACCGCGACGGAAATCCCAACGTGACTCCTGAAGTGACCATCGAAACCCTGCGTCTGCATCGCGGTCTGGCGATCGAAAACTATCGCCGCGAGCTAAGCGAACAAGCACGGCGGTTGAGCATCAGCGCACGGCGCTTTCCTCTACCGCCCGCCCTACAAGAATGGTTGGAGGAACGCCAACCGCTCCCCGAACACAGCCAGTACATTGCCAGACGCTACGCCCACGAGCCCTATCGCCTGATCCTTTCCCTCTTAGCCAACGATCTGGCTGTCGCCTCTCAGGCGGATATGAAAGCCAATTTGCTCTCGCTGCACCCCCAACCTTCACGCATCACGGTTGAGCATTTGCGTCGTCCCTTGCGCTGGATGGAAGAGACTTTGCCTCCCGCCTTACGTAAGAAGAGCCTGAGCAGTTTGCTGCGGCAACTGGGGATTTTCGGTTTGCATGCGGCTCGCCTGGACATTCGCGAGGATTCGAGCATGCTCAATCGCACCGTTGGAGAGACGCTGCGCGCCTTGCAGATCACGGCCGAGTTTGAACAATTGCCACCCGCAGAACGTCGCGATCTTTTGGTTCGGGTGCTTTCAGCCCCTGCACCACCCCTTGCCGAGACTCCAGGGGTGACCACCGAAACGGCAAAAACCTGGGCGCTGTTTGCCCTTCTGAATCGTGCCAGGCGCACCTATGGGGAAGAGCTGTTCGGGGCGCTGATCATCTCCATGACTCACTGCGCAGCCGATCTTTTGAGCGCTCTGCTCTTAGCCTGCTGGACGGGGTGCGCAGCCGGTCTGCAAATCTGTCCTCTGTTCGAGTCGATTGCCGATTTGGAGAAGGCCGCCCACATCCTTCAAGAGCTTTTCGACACCCCCCTCTATCAAGAGCACTTACAAACCTGCCAGAACGAGCAGATGGTCATGATCGGCTATTCGGATAGCAACAAAGACGGTGGCTTGTTAATGGCAAACTGGGCGCTCTATCGCGCCCAAGAGGAGATGGTCAAAGTTGCCCAAAGCGCAGGAGTCAAGCTGACCATTTTTCACGGGCGCGGTGGGACAGTAGCGCGCGGTGGCGGACCGGCCAATCGGGCGATTCGCGCCCAACCAGCCGGTACGATCCAGGGCCGCTTTCGCCTTACCGAGCAAGGCGAGGTGATTGCCGCTCGCTATTCCAACCCTGCTCTAGCGCATCGCAATCTCGAACAACTGGTTCATGCCGTCTTGCTTGCCTCTGCTCCCAATGGCAAAGCTCAGATTGAGAGCGCCTGGCGGGAGGCGTTAGACCGCATGGCAAAGCAAGCCTATCTCACCTATGAGCAATTGGTCAAAGAAGACCCCGCTTTTTTAGATTTCTGGCAAGCGGTAACGCCGATTGACGTGATCAAACGCTTACAAATCGGTTCCCGCCCAGCTGCCCGCCAACCAACGGTTACCCTCGACAGCCTGCGCGCCATCCCATGGGTGTTCTCGTGGATGCAAAGCCGTTTCAACCTGCCAGGCTGGTACGGATTGGGCAGTGGATTGGCAGCTCTTGGCGATGAAGCCCGCTTGCGCGAGATGTATAATGGCTGGCAGTTCTTCCATGCCCTGATCAGCAACGCCGAGAACTCCCTGGTGCGCGCCGATATGGAAATCGCTGCGCTCTATCTTGACCTGGTCAAAGACCCCCAACAAGGCCAGCGCTATTATCAAATCATCCGCGCCGAATATGAGCGAACGGTC
>DAOTZA010000042.1:0-4916 GCA_034434515.1 Anaerolineales bacterium
ATCACATGCGTATGCGGGTCCACAAAGCCTGGCATCACCACCCGGTCAAGGGCATCGAAGTCGGGTTCATCGGGATAGGCAGCGCGCAACTCATCGCTCTTGCCCACCGCTTCAATAATGCCGTTGCGGATCAGCACGGCCCCATTAGGGATGATCCCCAACTGCCCCAGCTCACGCCCGCGCTGGGGACCACCGGACAGGGTCAACAATTGAGAAGCAGAATGAATGAGCATCGGGGAACTCCTTGCCCAAATTATATCCTAAGCTGGGAGGTTGGGGATGAGGAATATCTCAAGGAACCCTATCCACCACCCCCATCGCATCCACCTCATCCTACATCTCCGCCCTATCCGTCTCCATAACCTGACTGTGATCCAGTATAATCTATAAAGGTTTTCCGGAGCTTGACCAAAGCTCTTTTACGAGAGTCGGTCTATCGAAGACTCAAAGAGCCAGATTATTGCAAAGCAGGGCTTTATCTTGATGATACTGGCAATAATCCTGAAATATCCTTGAAAATTCTCCACGAACTGGATAAAATTCAAGCATGATCCCACGCAAGGCTTTGCAAAACGTCATTACGGCGCTCGAGCGTCAGGCGGCCGTCGCCTTGATTGGCCCTCGCCAGGTGGGGAAAACCACTCTCGCCCTCGCCATCGCTCAAACTCGACCTTCTCTTTATCTTGATTTAGAAAACCCAGAAGATCGCGCCAAGTTAACCGATCCAATCTTATTCTTAAGCGCCTACGAAGACCGCCTGGTCATTCTGGATGAGATACACCGCACACCCGACATCTTTCGCCCCCTGCGGAGCTTAATCGACCAGGGACGCCAGAAAGGCAAACGTACTGGACGATTTTTAATTTTGGGCTCCGCCTCCATGGATCTGTTGAAGCAGGCTTCAGAAACCTTAGCTGGCCGCATCGCTTTCGTTGATTTGAATCCTTTTGATGTCCGCGAGGTTGGGCATAGCCGCGAGTCGATTGACAGGTTATGGGTACGCGGTGGATTTCCGGAAAGCTACCTTGCAGCCACCGACGAGCTAAGCTTTGCCTGGCGGAAGGACTTTATCCGCACCTACTTGGAGCGCGATGTCCCTCAATTTGGACCGCGCATTGCCACAGAGACCTTACGGCGCCTCTGGACTATGTTAGCGCATCAACAGGGCGCTTTGCTCAACACCTCCGCTCTGGCATCCGCACTTTCGATCAGCGGTCAGACGATCTCGCGCTATCTTGATCTGCTGATAGATTTGCTTTTGGTGCGCCGTTTGGCGCCGTTTTATACCAACATCGGCAAACGTTTGGTGAAATCGCCAAAGATTTACATTCGCGATAGCGGGCTCCTCCATAGCCTATTAGGCATTCAGGATTACAACACATTAGCCGGTCATCCGGTTCTCGGTCAAAGTTGGGAAGGATTTGTGATTGAGAACATTGTCTCAGCCGCCCCTGAACAGACGCGGTTTTCTTTTTATCGCACGGCAGCCGGGGCAGAGGTTGATCTGGTCATGGAATTACCGAAAGGAGAGCTCTGGGCTGTAGAAGTCAAGTATGGCCTCGCTCCAGCGCTGGGGCGCGGCTTCCACAACGCCCGAGCTGACCTCAAGCCAACGCGGTCATTGGTAGTTTATTCAGGTCAAGATCGTTTTCCGCTTAGCGAAGGAATCGAAGCCATCGGACTGGGAGCGTTGGCAGATTTGCTATCTGCGCAGGGTTAATTTTAGAATTTCCGGCAGGGTTGGTGTATCACCAGACAGCGTTATTCGAGCATTCGGGAGATGCTCATGGACAGTCCGCCGTGTCAAACAGCGCCTCTGGCAGGAAATACCTGACAATCAATCAAAAGAAAAACAAACCAACAGAAAACCTTGACGCTTTTGGGGGAGAAGAGTAAACTACAGTCATCTCAACCAGACCAGAGGTTTGGGTGTGGGTGAGAATTTCTATAGAAAGGAGGCGCACTTCATGGAGCTCAATTCAATTCATTCGCCGGCCGAGGGTTTTTTCCCTTGTCGAAGTGCGCCTGCTGACAGGTAACCTGTTTGCTTCAAGGAATGTCTTATCAAGGCTGTGGCGCACTGCCACAGCCTTTTTGATTTTTTGGGAGTGTGAATGAACACAACAACTGCCTATCCATCCGATTTGAGCATCACCGATTTTCGGCCCACCTTGCAGAAAAACCGTCTCAAGGGGTTATGGAAGATGCTGAACGGTTTTCATCTGCCGTATCTGCTGGCGACCCTTTCTCTGGCGGTTTCGGCTTTAGCCCGCAGCGGCACTTTTTTACTCTTGCGCTACTTTGCCGATCATGTTCTCGATGCCTCGCTCTCGATTTCGCTGGGTTGGATTGCATTGGGATTCGTTGCCCTTGCGGCAACGGACGGTGGTTTTGCCTTTCTCTCCGGTCGTCTGGCGGCCTACACCGCCGAAGGGATTACGCGCCGGCTGCGCGATTTCTTGTTTGACCACATTCAGCGCCTGAGCGTAGCTTATCATGCGCACACCCCAACCGGCGATTTGATCGAACGGGTCACCTCCGACGTGGACGCCCTGCGGCGCTTCTTTAGTGAGCAAGCCATTGGCATCGGACGCATCCTCATTCTGTTCGTGATTAATTTCCTGGCAATCCTGAGAATCAACGCCAGATTGGGCTGGCTCTCGGTCGTGGTGATTCCCCTGGTCTTAACCGTCTCGTTGTGGTTCTTCAAGAAGGTCACCCAGGCCTATGAAGCCTATCAAGCCCAGGAAGCGATTCTCTCGACAACCCTGCAAGAAAATCTCAGCGGCGTGCGGGTAGTGAAAGCCTTTGGGCGACAAACCTACGAAATCGCAAAATTCGAGAAGGACAACTGGAACAAATTCCTGAAAGGCAAAGCACTACTCTTAATGCACTCGCTCTTCTGGCCGCTCTCGGATATTGTGTTGGGGTTTCAGATGTTGTTTGGGTTTGTACTGGCAGCCAATATGGCAATCCGAGGCGAGATCAGTGTAGGCAGTTACCTTGCCTACACCGGCTTAATCGTCTGGTTGATCTGGCCAATCCGTAACCTGGGACGCATCATTGTGCAGACCTCAACCGGCATGGTCTCGTATAGTCGTCTGATGGAGATCGTCAAGCAGGAGCGTGAAGACCTTTACGGTGGCTCGGTACAACCGCAGGGAGAGCTGCATGGCGACCTGGTTTTTGAAGATGTGTGCTTTATGTACGCCGATAGCGAGCAGGAAACCTTGAAAAACATCTCTTTCCGTGTCCGAGCCGGTCAAGCGGTCGCCCTGCTGGGTTCAACTGGCTGTGGCAAAACCACCCTGGTCAATCTCTTGCCCCGTTTTTACGACTACACCGCCGGACACATTTACCTTGACGGCAAGGAGCTCAAGGAGTATCCGCGCGCCTATTTGCGCCAGCAAATCGGCATTGTCGAGCAAGAACCCTTCCTGTTTAGCCGTTCCATCCGCGAGAACATCACTTATGGCGTTGGACGGCAAGTTTCCCAGGAGGAAGTCGAACAGGCTGCCAGAGCAGCCGCCTTGCACGAAGTGATTCTCTCCTTTCCCGATGGCTACAACACGCTGGTCGGTGAAAAAGGGGTGACGCTCTCCGGCGGGCAGAAACAACGGCTGGCGATTGCGCGAGCGATCTTGAAGAACCCACGCTTGCTGATCTTGGATGACTCGACCTCAGCCGTAGATGTCGAGACCGAAGCCGAGATCCGCCAGGCGCTGGGAAAACTGATGCTTGGGCGCACTACTTTCATTATCGCTCACCGCATCCAATCGGTGATGATGGCCGACCTGATCCTGGTCTTGGATAAAGGCGAGATCGTACAGATGGGAACACACGAAGAATTGCTCAATCAACCAGACGGCATGTATCGGCGCATCTATGAGCTCCAAACGCGTCTGGATGAGGCGTTGGAGCTTGAACTGGTCACCGTTGATCACCGATGAGCCAGAGACCTGGTAAAGAACCTGGAGAGTTGCAATGACTGATGAAACGATCGAACTCGAGGAAGAAGAATATACCTCTCAATTGACCTTACCCATTCTCAAGCGCATTGGAGAGTTGCTGAGCCCTTACTGGCACTGGGTGATCGGCTTTTTTGTGACCATTGCGCTAACTTCCTGGCTGGATGCCTACTTCACCTACATCAACAAGCAGTTTGTCGATCAAGGGATTACCCTCAAAGATCCGGCTCGGCTGATGGAACTAGCCATGCTATACGGAGGCTTGATCGTAATTCAAGCCGGGTTTGTCTTTGCCTTTATTTACCTGGCCGGCGTCCTGGGTGAGCGCATTCAGTACGACCTGCGCAAGATGCTCTTCAACCATCTGCAAAAGCTCTCGCTGTCGTTTTATTCGCAAAATGCGGTAGGGCGACTCATGGCGCGGGTCACCTCAGATACCGGCCGCGTTTCCGACCCGGTCACGTGGGGAATCGTGGACGTCACCTGGGCGGTCATGAACTTCGCCACCTCGGCCGTCTTCATGGCAATCATCAACTGGAGGCTGGCATTGATCGTCCTGGCTTCCATCCCAATTATGGTGCTGGTGGCTGTGGAATTCCGCAAACGAATTTTTAATGGAATTTCGGCGCAGTCGCCGCGCGAACAGCAAGATCACCGGCGCTTTCAACGAGAACATTCAAGGCGTGCGGGTGGTCAAAGCGCTGTGCCGCGAAGATCAAAACACGCGCGAATTCCAACGACTGACCACGGAAATGTACACCGCCTCCTACCGCGCCGCGTGGCTCTCGGCGCTCTTCCTGCCCAGCGTGCAGATTATTGCCGCCGTGGTTTTGGGCATCATCATCGGTTACGGCGGTATACAAATCCGCAATGGATTCATCACCCTGGGTGGCATCAATGCCTTTGTATCCTACCTGACCTTTATGATGTGGCCGATTCAAGACCTTG
>DAOTZA010000043.1:0-84252 GCA_034434515.1 Anaerolineales bacterium
CGAGGGTTTTTGCTCATCGCCGCTGCCTAAACTAACCATCACTGCTTCAAGCCAGTTACGTCCTCGCCGATCTAGTTAAAAAATCTTTGAGGAGGAAACATGGAGAAAGAAGTAGCCATTGTTGGCATTGGCTGGGAGGGTTTCCAACCAACATCATCTCATTATTCTTATAAAGAAATGATCTACCAGGCTGCCAAAAAAGCCTACCATGATGCCAGCGTTGATCCCAGAAAAGATATCCAGAGTTTTGTGACCGTCGCCGAAGATTTTATTGAGGGCACAAGCATCTTTGACGAATACACCCCGGATCAATTAGGCGCAGCCTTAAAACCCATGCACACCATTACTGGAGATGGTTTGCATGGCCTTATCGCTGCTTATCTGATGATTCGCAGTGGTATTTGTCAAATTGCCGCCGTTGAAGCTCACTCCAAAGCCTCGAATGTAAAAACTTTACCTCATATCACCCATTATGCCCTTGATCCTTTTCTTAATCGACCATTTGAATTTCACCCCGATTTCATTGCCGGCTTAGAGATGACCCGTTTTTTGCACGTAAGTCAGTTGAGGCCAGAAGATTGCGATCTGATTGTCCAAAAGAACCGGCGCAATGCGCTCAATAACCCCCTAGCGCCTTACGGGTGTGATTACCGCCTGAGCGAGATACAAGACGGCCGGCCAGTCGCCTATCCACTTTTAGAAAGTCACATTGCGCAACCCGCAGATGGTACTATCGTGATTGTGCTGGCAAAAAGAGAGATTGCCGCATCCTTAAGTAGCAAACCCGTGTGGATCATTGGCGTTGGTTGGTGTAACGACGCATACAATCTTGAATATCGGGATTGGGGAGACCTTCCTTACGTAACGAGGGCAGCCCAAATGGCATATCGCCAGGCTCAAATCCAAACCCCTTCAAAAATCATCGATTTTGCAGAAATCGATGATTTGTATGCGTATCGAGAATTAATGAGCCTGACAGCCCTTGGTTTAGTCCCCAAAAGTGAACTCTCAGACGCAATTCGGGGCGGTAACTTGTATCCTCAAGGCAATTTGCCGGTCAATGTCTCTGGCGGCAGCCTCGGTATGGGGAACTTGTTCGAGGCAAATGGTTGTGCAAGGCTGATCCAGGCTGTCTTGCAATTGCGCGGTGAGGCAGGCAAATCGCAAATACCAAGCCCCCAGGTCGGACTTGTCCAAAGCTGGCGGGGAATTCCGACTACCAGTGCAGCCGTTGTCGTTTTAGCTGTTTCATAATTCAGGAGGAAAAAATGAACTTGCGTAAAGTTGCTGTTGTAGGCGCAGGGATGACGCAATTTGTACGTCGTGCTAAAGAAACCCCCCAAGAACTGGCCTATAAAGCCGTTCGCACCGCACTGGATTCCTGTGAATTAACTCTAAATGATATTGAAGCCGTCTGCCTTGGCACTGCACCTGATTCCTTTGATGGCTTTCACATGAACGGCGAATATTTGAGCCAGGCAGCGGGAGCTTTCCGCAAACCCTATATGCGTTCCTTTGTCGGCGGCGGCACAGGGGTTTTTGTTCCCATTCAGGGCTGGTATCATGTCGCCAGTGGTTTGTTCGATGTCGTCCTGGTTGTGGCTGAAGAGAAAATGTCTTCATACTATCCCCACGCACAGGCAGCCTTCCTGACCATTTTTGACCATACCATTGAACGGCCGTTGAAGCCCAATTTGTTATGGATCTTTGCCCTTGAGATGAATCGCTACATGACCACCTATGGGCTGTCGAAAGCCGATATTGCCCGGGTTTCGGTCTTACACAAGCGGAATGCAGCCGATCATCCCTGCGCCTTGCTTGGCGATACAACCATCACTGTGGAAGATGTCTTGCAATCCGAAACGCTAGCATGGCCGGTGCAGCGGCTAGATGTCAGCCCGATCTCGGATGGCGCTGTTGCACTGGTTCTGGCTGCAGAACACGTGGCACGGCGTATTACCGATAAACCCGTATGGATTGAAGGCGTAGGCTGGTGTTTGGATACCGCTTACTGGACAAACCGCGATCTGGCCTACCCTCGCTATGTTGAAAAAGCTGCCAAAATGGCGTATGAAATGGCAGGGATTAAGGAACCCCGCAAAGAAATCCATATTGCTGAGCCCTATGACCCCTTTGACTACAAAGTCCTTCACCACCTTGAAGGTCTCCAATTGGCAGAGCGTGGCAAGTCAATCGAGTTGTATCTCAACGGCGATGCCGAAAGAACGGGTAATCTACCCATTTGTCCTTCAGGTGGACTTTTAGGAGTTGGAAATCCAATTGCTGCAGCCGGCTTGATGAAAGTCGCCGAACTCTTCTGGCAATTGCGCGGCGAAGCTGGCCAACGCCAGGTGCCGGGCAATCCCAAGCGAGGTTTAGCACAAGCCTGGGGAGACTTAATGCAAGTCGGCACTGTGATCATCCTTGGTCGATAACAAATAAAGGGAGTATGGCAATGCAAAAGAATCCTTACGTTAATCTAATATCGCTCACCGAAGATGACTTTAACAGTGGGCACGTGTTGTTTCGCCACGATGAGCTTAACGCTGTCTATGCCTGGGACACAGGTATTGCGATCGGACATTTTTTAGGGGGTTTGAAGGCTGGCATTATCCTTGGTACATACTGCGCAAACTGTCGTAAAACAGTCACACCACCGCGAATCTTTTGTGAGTGGTGCTTCCGCCCGATGCAAGGGTTTGTGCAGCTCTCAGACACCGGCATCGTCAATACTTTCTCGATTTGTTACGTCACCTGGGACGTAAAACGCATCAGTGAACCCGAAATCCCAGCCGTAATCGAGATCGATGGCGCATCGCCTGGACATGGATTTCTGCATAAACTTGGCGAAGTTTCTCCCGCAGAAGTACAAATTGGCATGAGAGTACAAGCTGTCTGGAAGCCACCTGAAGAACGCTCTGGGAGTATCACAGATATTCTTTATTTCCGGAAAATATAGGAGGCCTGGATGTTTGCTACCTTCCCTTTTGCTTTTGAAACCCCCTCTCAATGGCATGGTGAACTACCGGTAACCAGTCGCTACACGGCTGGCATTGCACTGGAGAAGTTTTTCCTGGCTCTCAGAGAAGAAGGAACATTCCTCGGCGCGAATTGTCCGACTTGTTCGAAAACCTATGTTCCACTTACACTGTTCTGCCCTCAATGTTTAGCAGAATTGCAAGAGACGGTTAAGGTTGGACTTCAGGGAGAAATCTACACCTATACGATCCTGTATAAAAATTTAGACGGTTCGCCGCTGGAAACTCCCCAAGTTGTCGCTTTTATTAAGATCGCCGATGGTGGTATCATTCATCGAGTCGCAGGAATAGCCCCCGATCAGGTAACCATTGGCACACTTGTTGCAGCCGATTTAAAACCAAAAGAAGAGCGCACGGGTTCAATTTTCGATATTCGGGCATTTAAACCACTTGTTTAGGAGTTCGAACAGGCAAGAAGCTACCCAAATTCTTATCCTAGTCCAAAAATGTCATGGATAGGGACATAACTCCCTATCCATATCTTCGATGTGGAAATGATCTTGATGATGCCTTCACCCATGAACAAGAAAACCCCTTATTTTTGTCTCGTGTTCATCATATCCATTCTCTTGTATGGTTGCACCTTGAAGGGTTTCGACCTCTCTCAGGTGATCCCTTCTACCCCGAATCTTCCATCGTTACCTTCTATCAGAAATCAAGAAAATCGCAACCTGGCTAAAGTAACCTTTCGAGTTCAAGTACCGGCCAATACGCCTGCTGACCAGGGGATCAACTTAAAGGTCATGGAAGAGATAACCGGCTTGGCTTTTTATCCTCAACGTTATCCCATGCAACCGGAAAGTCCGCAATTTTTTTCCTACCAAATGGAAGTTCCGTTAGGAAGTGTTTTGAAATATCGTTACGTGCGTTCCTCCTCCACTGCCGAAATCCAGGAGCATATCTCAGATGGACGCCAGGTACGCTACCGCATGGTTCATGTGACCGGTGACATTACTGTTGAGGACGTCGTCGGTCGCTGGACAGATACCCCATTTGTTGGAACTACCGGGCGAATTAGTGGCATAGTCTTAAGCGCCGCCGATCAACAACCGCTCCCAAACATCTTGATTGCTTGTGCAGGTGTTCAAACCCTAACATCGTCCGATGGTTCGTTTTTAATCGAGGGTTTACTTCCCGGCATTCATAACCTGGTCGCCTATTCTCTCGATGGACAGTATCAGTCCTTTCAACAAGGGGCAAGAGTGGCAGCCGATTCGACAACGCCGGCAACCATTCAAATGCAACCAGCCAAACTGGTCGGAGTCGTCTTTACGGTGAAGGCACCTCCAAATACGATCCCTGCCGTACCGCTTCGATTGGCCGGCAACCTCTACCAACTTGGCAATACTTTTGCTGATTTGCGAGGAGGGGTGAGCACCATTGCCTCTCGTATGCCTGCCTTATCGCTGCTTCCCGATGGTCGCTATTCTCTAACCATAGCTCTGCCTGCTGGAGCAGATATTCATTACCTTTATACGCTTGGCGATGGTCTCTGGAACACTGAAATTGACGAAAACGGCGTGCCAGTCGTCCGCCAATTTATTGTGCCAGAAGAAGACACGTTGATTGAAGATACCATTTCAAACTGGACGATGAAAAACTCAGCGCCTATCTCATTTGACATCACCATTCCCGAAGATACCCCAAATGTCGATTTTGTGTCCATTCAACTTAAGCCGGTCTATGGTTGGACAGAACCGATTCCCATGTGGAAGCTGGGGAATAAACGCTGGGGCTTCATCCTAAATAGTCCCCTGATGTTTGTTGAGCGACTCCACTATCGCTTCTGCCGTAACGACCAATGCGGCATCGCCGATTCGATTGAAACAAAAGGCATCGAGAATAGCGGTTTACCGATTTCTTCCAGCTTATTCTCTCAATCGATCAAAGAATCTGTGCCAGCCTGGGCATGGCTAGATCGCTCTCAGCAGCCTCAGGAGATTGCCACGGCTGAGGTTCAAGGGCGCGAAAACGGCTTTTTAGCCGCCATAGAGTTTCAACCCATCTACCACCCCTCTTATAACGCCCATTACGCCTATCTCCTGGATGAGGTGCAACAGCTCAATGCCAATTGGCTCATCCTCACCCCAACCTGGACCTATACGCGCCTGACACCCCCGACCTTTGAGTTAGTGCCCGGGAATGACCCGTTATGGTTCGATATGCTTCCCTGGATTCGCCAAACCACCGAGCGTGGTTTGAATGTCGCCATTTTCCCCCAACCGCGCTTCTTGAATGAGCAGTCCGAATGGTGGCTAGCAGCTACCCGAGATTTTCCCTGGTGGCAGGTGTGGTTTGAACGCTATCGGAATTTTGCTATTTATCACGCCGACCTTGCTTCAAAATCCAACGCTAACGCCCTGATCTTAGGTGGCGAGTGGTTAACCCCGGCATACCCCAACGGCATCCTTTCGGATGGTTCACCCTCCCTGGTCCCCGGGGACGCCGAAATGCGGTGGCGGTACCTGATCCAGGAACTGCGCAGCCATTTTAATGGGCCAATTATCTGGGCGCTCACCGTTCGGCAAGCGGAACAATCTCCGCCGGCTTTTTTAGATTCTGTGGATGCGATTTATCTTCTTTGGTCTGAGCCTTTGACGGAAGTTGGGAACCCCTCCCCAACCCTGGAAGACATGACCAAAGTGGCTGAAAATCACCTGGATTCGGTGGGAGGTTCTCTGCAAGGAAAATACAGAAGAGCAATCTTTTTAGGCGTTTCCTATCCATCATCTCCCGGTGCTTTCTATGGTTGCAGCATTGCACCGGCAAGTCATTGTACAACCTGGGAGGAACTTGCCCAACCTGTCACCGCAACCGTGGATCCTGATATTGACCTACAAGCCCAGGTAACCGCTTATAATGTCATGTTAAATGTCATCAATAGGCGTAGTTGGGTGAGCGGCTTTGTCTCCCGTGGATTTTATCCTCCAGCAGCCCTGTTAGATGCCTCGACATCTATTCATGGAAAACCTGCCTCTGCCTTACTCAGCTATTGGTACGAGCGCATTCTATTTGAAGAAGAGGAATAAACGGAAAGCCCCGGAAGTAGGGGCTTTCCGTTTATCCACCTGCAATAGCAGGAATTAAGTGGATGACATCCCCATCTTTGGGCTGGTAATCTAACTCTACATTCTGGCGATTGACCACAATCAACGTTTGCTCTGGGTCAATCGCTAATCCTAGAGCCATCAACGCCTCTTCGATCGTCTGTCCCCGTTGCATTTGATATTGCAATGTGGTCACGCGGCCATTGGGAGTCTCAATCTGTAAGACAGTATGCAATTGAAAAGTCACCTCTAGTTTATTCACTTTCCAAAATCGACTCAAAGCTGATCAAAAATATGATCCAGATCTTCCTCAGGCACATCAAAAACAGAATTGTTCGGCGGCAAGGGTTCATATTTCATAAACTCGGGCAGTCGGTCATCTGCAGCGGTAAATCCTGCTCGTCGGTTGAACTCTCGCTCTAACTTAATTGCCATCTTTCCCAACACTTGCAGGAAGTTTTCTGCCACGCCCCATCCGTACCGAGCTTCAATTAATTGCTTTATCGTCTCTGGGACACCCGCAAATCCATTGCCGGCGAAAACACAGGCACCAAGGGAGTCGTAACCCGCCATATTGATCTGGACGGTTTTCGAGACCTCAGCCTGCACCTTCGGATCGAGGTGGTCAATCTTTGCCCGAATGGTCAACCCCGCGGTATGATCCGCACCCTGGGGTGAAGTTGCGTACGTGACTCCGGTGCCCTTAATTGCCCGTGGTTCATAGGCGCTCATCGCCTGCCCTTTAACCACCGGCACTCGGCGGACATTAAATGCCCTGCCCGTAACCGCTGCGCCATTTCCTAACACCCTGCCTAATACTGTCCCCTGGCGAATTTCCTGAATTAGCTCCATAGCTCGATTGCTATCCCCAAATTCCATCAAGCCAGCTTCGGCTGCCACTCCCAAGGCAGCTCCGATGTCAATTGTATCCAAACCCAGATCGTTGATCTCGTAATTCATCCGAGCGATCATATCTAGATTGTCGATCCCAAGATTAGGGCCTAACAAACCAACCGTTTCATATTCCAAAGGCGAAACGATGGATTTACCATTCTCATCCGCATAAACATTGGAACATCGGATAGTGCAGCCTGGCATACAGGCATGGGTAGTTTCGGCTTCGCCACCGCGTTGCAGAAGGAGCTCGCGCATCGTTTCGCCGCGGATCCGCTCCAATCCCTCGAAATGTCCGGCCGAAAAGTTGCGAGTTGGCATTCCTCCAAATCCATCCGACATGCCAGGCATGGCATTCGTGCCGTAATCGGCATAAATTTTCGTCTGGGGGTGTTCCATCAAGGATTTTGTAAATCGCTTTTGAGCGGTCTTAAAGCTCTCCAAATCCTTAATTTCGGGTTTAACGCCATCTTTAGCATCAATTACAATCGCTTTGATTTGCTTAGAACCCATCACTGCGCCTAATCCTCCTCTGGCGGCAATGCGGGATGGCACTCGATCCTTATCAAGGTTTTGGATACCGGCTGCCAATTGTCGGCGCTCTCCGGCAGGGCCAATCAGCGCAATCGCGACATCTTTGCCATACCGTTCTAGTAACTTCTCGGCTGTAGCATACACTCCCAATCCAACCAGATCCTGCGCCGGTTCAAATTTCACCCCGTCCTTACTTAGGTAGAGAACCCACCAGCGGTCATCTTGCGGCACGTTTTCTAACAACAAGGTTTTGATTCCTAAATAAACCAGCTTCAAACCCGTTGTCCCTCCAGCATTCGATTCTTTTACGCCCCCTGTCAGAGGGCTTTTTCCTCCGAACGAGATGCGATCACAACTGGAAAGCATATGACCGACGAGCAAACCCGGTGCGAGTATCAGTTTATTAAAGGGGCCTAAAGGGTCACACAGCGGATTGACCTCATCCAACAGCGCGCGGGCGATCAACGCCCTTCCGCCTAACTGCTCCCACGTGGAAGGAACTTCTTCCCTGGCAAATGTCTGCTTTGTCGTATCAATTCTCCAAACATTCATTGAAAACCTCCGTGTTCTATTCTTAACTCAATATTTTATCCCGAAAGTTTTGCTATGATAGAAGTCGCTTCAGGTAAAACAATCACCTTTGCATCTTTACCTAAGATGTCCAAAGCATGGTCAACAGCTTCTTGGACCGTTAAGAACGGTTGCCACCGGATTTGACGCACTATGCTGTCGTCAAAAGAAGAAACGCAAAAAATCCTTGCTTTCTGCTCAATCAGCGCTATGGCGGCCGCAATATGGCCTCCTTGCACAAATTTTTCCTGGATTCTCCGAATCGCCTCTTCTGGGGTTGGAATTTCCATCATCCATTGTTCCAGCACCGCGTTGCCAAAACCTTCCGTACATTCTGCAACCAGAATGATGATGCCGTTGTCGCAAACAAAATCCTTGGCAGATTGCAAAGCTTTGTTGGACTGTAATAAATTGATATCTTTTGGATAACCTCCAGGACTGGCAATGACAATATTAGCCCGCCGGGAAATTTCGATGGCGCCGCGTTCGATCACAGCCCGACATCCAGCCCGATGAGCTTCGATCACATCCCCGGCAAATGCCGCTACAATGCGATGTTGGTGATCGACAATCACATTCAGAATAAAATCCACCCCCAACATCGCAACCCCTTCTTCCAAATCCTCCCGCACAGGGTTACCTTCAATCCTCATCGCCGCAGCTTCTGGAGAAACCATCCAGCGATGATTGGCATAAATGGTTTCTCGCGATGCACAGCCAGGCAAAATTGCTTTTGCACCTCCTGAAAAGCCTGCAAAATAATGAAATTCGATGTTACCCAAACAAATACGCACATCGGCTTCGACAAGTGGACGGAAGATTTCAACCCTTGTGCCCCGGCTGGTTATCCCCAACGTTACAACATCGTCTGGATCATGGTTTATTGCCCGAATGCGTTGGAATATTTTTGGAGAAATCGCCTTTTGCATCTCCTCTTCGCTCATTGGGCGATGAATTCCTAAGGCAAATACGACAAAGATATCTTCATCAGGTATTCCGGCAGCCTCCAATTCACCAATCACAAAAGGCAACATTTTGTCTGAAGGCGTGGGTCTGGTTAAGTCACTGGTAACAATGGCAATATTTTGACCACGGCGAACAATCTCCCGTAAACGTGGGCTTCCAATTGGATTTTCCATTGCCTGCCGAAGCGTCTGGGTCTCATTAATTTCATCAACGATCGACTTGGGATAATAAATCCCCAGCAAATTTTGACGCGGGATTTCCAGGCGGATTATTTCTCTGCCATACGGAAGCCAGACTTCTTCTCGTTCCATCTCGTTTCAAGCTAGCATCTTCAGCATACTGCCTTCTTTCCTCGGGATGGGAAAGAAGGCAGTACGATTATAAACGAGCTAAACCTTTTTCATCATCGATTACGAAAATTTAGGTATTACTTCTCTTAACGAATCGTGGAAAATTGAAAGTGCCAGGTCGATTTCTTCCTTTGACACAATCAATGGAGGTATCCAACGGATTGTATTGTCCCAGGTACCACAGGTCAAGAGCATTAATTTTTTATCTAAGCAGGCATGCACAACATCTTTGGCAGTTTTCTTATCCGGTTTGCGATCCGAGGTTCGAAATTCAGAGCCGATCATTAAGCCGAGTCCGCGAACATCACCAATGACCGGGAACTCCTCCTGAAGATGTTGCAAGCCTCGTTTCAGTTGCGCGCCGCGTTCGACTGCGTTTTCGAGCATCTTTTCGCTCTTCATTGCTCGAATGGTTGCAACAGCCGCAGCCGCCGCCACGGCATTGCCTCCGTACGTTCCACCATGAGAGCCTGGTACCCATTTCTCCATCAGTTCTTTACGACTGAAGACACCCGCCAATGGCATCCCGGAAGCCAAACCCTTTGCCACGGTCATAATGTCGGGAACAATATCAAAATGTTGAAAAGAGAACCATTTTCCGGTACGACCAAAACCCGCTTGGACTTCATCACAGATGAGCAAAATTCCATGCTGATCACAGATTTTGCGCAATCCCTGCATAAAACTCCTGGGCGGAACGACATACCCTCCTTCGCCCAGGACAGGTTCGATCAAGATGGCAGCCGTTTCCTCAGGAGCCGTCTGACTGAGCAGCAGAAACTCTAACTCCTCAAGACACCAGCGGCTGGTTGTTTCTTCATCCCATCCATAGCGATAGGCATAGGGGTAAGGAGCAACAAAAACACCCGCCATCAAGGGTTGATAGCCGACCCGATAAATCGTCTTCGAAGCGGTTAAGGACATCGTTGCAATGGTGCGGCCATGAAAGCTACCTTGAAAAACGATGATGTTTGTTCGCTTGGTTGCGTGTCGGGCAAGCTTAATCGCCCCCTCAATCGCTTCGGCGCCTGAGTTTGTGAAGAAGAAACAATCGATTTGCTCTGGGACAATCGTCTGTAGCTCGTCAATTAACTCGATGATAGGCTTGTGCTTCACCAGGTTCATTTGAGCATGGATGAACCTGGCGGCTTGTTCTTGTATCGCTTTAACAACCGCGGGATGGCAGTGTCCCGTGTTGGTGACTCCAATCCCGCAAGTGAAATCCAGGTATTTTTCTCCACTGATGTCATACACCCAACAACCTTCCGCCTTCTCCGAGACAATGTGGGTATAAGGCATCCAGACGGGTGATAGATGGCTCAGGGTTTCTTCGTATCTATTCATTGATGTCTCCTTTTGTTTTGTTATAGACCAACAGCATCTGCTACCCATTCGATACCCAAATCGACAAAGTTCGCTCGGGTGGGTAGACCATCTTGTGTCCAGCCCATGATCTGATAATACAGATCTAGAGCTTTTTCGAACTCATCCCTATCAATCGCCACCCCTGCGGTCGGGCCGGTACCCACCAGTGGCTTGAAGAATTTGTTGGGCAAGGTATCATCTTTGCGGCTGAAGCCTTCGCGCAGATTGAAGGCTCGCATCATGTTGATCCGTCGCTCACCGACTTTCATCAACTCATACAGAGAAACATCCCACCCGGTAACCGCCTTTACCATATTCACTAATTCGGTAGGTCCATAAAGGGTCCAGGCAGGCCCCCATACAAACTGGCACAGCTCCAGGGTGTCCAAAATGCTATAGAAGATTTGACTATATGCTGCAAAGCGTACCTTTTCAGCGTTCAAACTACCTTCTGGTGGTGGATCCTTCAAATCCAATTCCGCCAGACGTTTCAAATACAGCTCACTGGTGCCGGCTTCATACATCGGGTCGTGTTCGCTAGATTGATGGTCTGCTCCGAAGGGATTGACGGCGTAGATCACCGCTAAGGACTTTTTCGCTTGTGGCATATGCGCCGGAGCTTCCTCGTTTTTCACTGTGATGAGACATTCCTCAGCTTCCGGGCCCCAGATTTTAGCTGCCCGTGCCGACCCTTGCGAGAGAATTGGACCTAACGCGCCACTCACAGTAACAATCTGACGCAACGCCTCCAACATCGCCTCAGCATTACCAAATTTCAATTCCAACCCACCAGTCTGTTCTTTACCAATGATGCCTTTCTCAAAGCATTCCATGGCGAAGGCGATAGTTGCCCCGCAGGTGATCGTATCCACCCCGTATTGATTGCATATCTCATTCGCCTTGCTGATAGCAACCAGATCACCAACCCCACAATACGACCCAAAGGTGCTAAGGGTCTCATACTCCGGTCCACCATACAGAGGATCGACTGTCAAGGGGCCTTCTTTTACTTCGACAACCCGTTTGCATCTTACTACGCAAGCATAGCAGGTGTCGCGTTCCTTGAGGATCGTATCATACATGGTCTCCCCGCTGATCTGCTCACACAGTTCAAACTGCCCCTCGTTATAGTTGCGTGTCGGCAGAGTTCCCCAGGCATTTTGAGGCATAACAACGCTGGCAGTACCGTACTTCCCCAAACCGTCGACATCCGGGTTTTCCGGCATCCATTTTGGCCCCAATTTATTGATCTCAGCCAATTTTTTCGCATCAAAGATAGCCGGTTTTTGGGTGCCGCGCACTGCTATGGCTCGCAAATTCTTGCTTGCCATCACCAGGCCCATCCCCGTGCGTCCATTGTTGCGATTGCTCATGCTCACCACGCTAGAGAAAAACACCCCGTTCTCGGCTGCCGGTCCAACCTGAAGCACCTCCGCCTTTGGTTCTCCCAATTCCTGCCGGATGATAGCTTCAGCCTCCCCGGTTAACTTGCCTACCAAATGAGAGGCATCGTGGATTTCTGCCTTGCCATTCAAAATCGAAAGATAGACCGGCTTTTCTGATCTGCCACGCACCACAATCCCATCAAAACCGGCAAATTTCAATTCGGCAGGGAAGAAACCACCTCCCTGACTATCCCCGATGGCACCGCTCATGGGCGACTTGGCATTGATATTTACCCGACTCTGGCCCGAAATCGCAGCCCCGGTCGTCACACTCACCATAATAGTCAGGACATTTTCAGGACCAAGTGGCTCTGCCTTTGGAGGCACATCTCTCAAAATGTAGTACATTCCCATCGCCGAACCGCCCATGTACTTGCGATAAAACGCTTCTGGGGGTTCTTCAACTTCGAGTTTACGCCGTGTCAGATCAACATGTAAGATTTTTCCGGTATATCCGTAAGGCATTTTTTCACTCCTTTCTATATTTCCTAATTTTTGTATTACCAATATTTTGGCGACTCCTTCAGTCTCTTATTCTTCAGCAGACAACCCCTTGAAACCAATTGCATTGGTCATGTCCACCGGATTTCCAAAAATATCGGTCAGCGATTTGGGTGGATCCATCTTCTGGGTCAGCAGGGATACAACAATGAAGAAAATCACAGACAGGATAAAAGCCGGAGTTGAGGCGATATAGATTGCATCCCATGTGGCGCACTCGACTTCGAGTTCACAGACTTCAAGGGTTTGCGGGTAGTAATAGAAAGTCAGGATGATCCACGAAATCACTCCGCTAAAGAATGACGCCAGCGCGCCAGTATGGTTGGCTTTCTTCCAGTGCATCCCGATAATATACGGAGCTGCCATCCCAACCAGAATGCTTGTATTACTCAAGACGGCCAGGCGATAAATCGTTGAAGCAAATAAAGCAATGATTAAGCTTAACAAGCCACTGACCAGCAAAGATAAACGCGTCAATAGTAACTCGGTCTTATCGCTGAGATTGGGCTTAAAAACTTTGATGATATTCTGGGTAAACATCGTCGCGCCGGCCAGCAAGGAACTATCCGAGGTACTCATTAAGGCTGAGGCAAGGGCGGCAATAAACGCCGCAGCCAACACTGGCGGCAAGAATTTCATTGCCATCGTGACTAATATGAATTCCGCCTCATCTGCTCCAATGTCCGAGCCAACAGCACCATAGGCAGCCATTCCAATCAAGGGCGACAAGATGCCAAAACCCAAATAAAGGGCAGCAGCCAGATAAGTGGATTGAACAGCCACTTTCTCATTTTGAGCAGCACAGGTGCGTTGCAAATAATCCTGTGCTGGAATAGCCCCTAAACCCAAGGCAATCCAGGCTGCCACATAATACAAGGCTCCCAATCCACCCGTGTAACCAAGATACCCCTCGTCTTTTATTGGCCAGATAGCAAAAGGCTCAGAAACATACTGCGCCCCAGCCAGGCCAAAAAATTCCCGGACGCCTCCTACATGGCTGATGATCCCAATCGTAATCATCACCAGCCCAAAGGAGGTCAGGAACATCTGCATAAAGTCTAACGCTGTATCCGCCCACAACCCGCCAAGGAGGGTGTAGAAAGTAACCACAACCGCAACCATGATCATACCCGCTGAAAGCGGCCACCCCAGCAAGGCAGCCAGGATCGCTCCACCAGCCACAATTTGGGCTGCCGTCCATCCAAAATACGTGATAATCTGAGTCACCGTTCCAATCACCGACATTGCAGTTCCATATCGATGTTGGAAAAAATCCATGATCGTGATATATTGAGCACGGCGGGCAATGCGGACAATCAAAAAGCCGGCGATAACCAAACACATTGTTGCCCCAAACGGATCAAAGACGACCCCTTGAAAGCCATACTGATAGGCGAAGGAGCTGGATCCCATCAGCGTCTCAGCCGCAAACCAGGTTGCCATGATTGACGGAGCAGCCATCCAAACCGGCAACCTTCTTCCCGCTAGCACATAGTCCACGTTTGTCTCCACCTTTTTTGACGCCCAATATCCAATGATCATGCGGATAATCAGAATAATCACAATTCCCCCAATGACAATACCCGCATATTCGTATTCGCCGTTCATTCGTCACTCCTTCTCGAACTTTAATATATATATTGGGGGTTAATATTCCTTAACCTTATACGGAAAACCGTAGCTCTCCATTCGCTCCATAAAGGGAAGCGGGTCAAAGGCCTCAGGGCCAAATACTCCAGCGCCTTTCCAGATTCCATGCTCTATGAGTTCCCAGCCAATAACCGGGTTAAAAGCTGTTTGGGCAACAACGGCTTGACAGCCTAATCGGCGCATGCATTCCTCATTATCCGCAACCTGATAGATATAAACCTGGCGCGGCTTTCCATCTTTGATGCCTTTCACCCAGGTGCCAGCGCAGGTTTTACCAAACATTTTATCTCCTAAATGGGCTGGGTCCGGCAGACAGGCCGCCACAACGTCCCGAGGAGCAACCCAAACGTCTTTCACCTTGATCGGCTCTTTGTTGTCCAATCCCAACATCTTCAGGGTCTTGAGTACGTTGATAAATTGATCACCAAGTCCATATTTAAAGGTGACTCGCTTACACTTAATCCAGCGAGGGATTAACAACACCTCTTCGTGTTCAACATTGACACATTCAATTTTTCCAATTCCTTCGGGAAACTCGAAGACTTCTGGTTCCGAGAACGGTTCGGTCGTATACCAGCCTTTGTCTGCCTCCCAAATCACCGGCGGATTCAGACATTCTTCGATGGTCGTCCAGATGGAAAAGTTCGGTGCAAACTCATAACCGCGCACCTCAAGATTTGCCCCATCCCGGATCCCAATTTCCTCAATTTCATCAAAGAGATAATCCTGTGCATAGCGGGCAAAAACATCTGCCATGCCTGGTTCAACCCCCAAGCCCAGGATCGCCAGAAGTCCTTTTTTCTCCCACAGTTCAGCGCGTTCGAACTGGTAATCACCTAATTTCACGCCACATTGCCGATATGGATCAGATGGATGTGGCTCTGATAACGACATTGCCATATCCATATACGAACAACCGTAATGGTAAGCCGCTTCAAATATCGGCACATTGAAAGAGGGATCGCAAGCATTCATGATTAAATCAACTTTATACTTCTTTGCCAGCTCCTCGATTTGCTCCTGATGGCTTGCATCTACCCACTCACCCGGGAAACGCTGAGTATCTCCCAGTTTACCTTGAACTTCCTTGATTCGTTCAGTATTGTAGTCGGAGAGTACCACTTGCTTTACCCAGGGTTGCGATTTGGCAATCACTGCGATTGCCTCGCCGACTCCACCTACGCCAACTAACAGGACCTTCATGGTCGATTTATCTCCTCTCTATTTCTTCATTTGTGACCCTGCAGAGACACTACCATAGAATGAATTTGTATTTTCTAAAGGCAGTGTCTCTGCGCCATGATTTTTCTTAATGAATGGTCTTGGCGACCTCGGCTAAGGTATCTGCAAGGCGATTCAAGACTTCGTCGATTTGTTCATATGTGATGACCAATGGAGGCTCAATGCGAATGGTATGCGCGCTGGTAAGCGTTCCGGCAACCAGGACCCCGCGCTTAAATAGGCCGGCTGCCACCTTATATCCGACTTCAGCATCATGGAAATGTTGACCAATTAACAACCCCTTACCGGTGATACTATGGTAGATTTGCGGATACTTTGCAGCCAGTTCCTGCAATTTTGGCATAAGGTATTCACCCTTTGCTGCAGCTTGTTCCCACAACCGATCACGCAGAGTCACGTGGATGGCAGCAATTGCTGCGCTACAAGCCAATGCGCCGCCACCGGTAGTCGTGGTATGAATAAACGGATTTGGGTACATCATGCACTGCCAGATTTCCTCGGTTGAGCAAAACGCGCTGACCGGCATCACACCTCCACCAAGCGACTTCGCCACCGAAAGGATATCTGGCACCACATTCCAGTGCTCAACTCCCCACAACTTTCCGGTGCGCCCCATACCGGTTTGCACTTCATCCGCGATTAGCAATACTCCATAATGTTTCGTTAGCTCCCGGACGCGCGGCCAGAAATCATCGGGTGGAACGATGGCCCCTGCTTCTCCTTGAATAGGCTCAAAGAGAACCGCGGCAATATCAATCCCCACTTTTTTGCAGATATCCAGTTGTCGTTCCACGGCATCTGCATCACCAAACGGCACATGATAAACCGGCCCGCCATAGAGAAGCCCTGGGGGTTGTCGATAATCGGCCTTACCCATCATGCTCAGTGAACCCATTGTTTTACCATGAAAAGCTTTTACCGCCACGATAAAGCCACTCTTCTTGGTATACATCTTTGCCAGTTTAATTGCTCCTTCAACGGCTTCCGTTCCGCTTGCGCAGAAGAAACTGTACTTAATATCACCAGGGGTTATCTGTGCCATTAAACGGGCAAGCACACCGCGCAACGGATCGATCAGCTCCTGACTGGGCATTGGCGTGCGATTTAACTGATTCCGCACCGCTTCCACTACTTCTGGATGCGCCCAGCCTAAATCAAACAACCCATAGCCGCCGAGGCAATCAATATACTCCCGACCGAGGACATCGCGAAAAATCGCACCATTGCCCGTCCATTCGGTAGCCGCCCAATCGCCCGCTTCGGTGACCGATTTTCGATACTCAAGCCAGCCTTTATTGAAATGCTCAGCAAAGTTATACAAACTCTCTTCTATGATTTGTTTCCCCTCTGCCTCATTTACTTCGCTTTTCGCGATGATTTCCAACCACTTGCTGGCATATTCCTGGGCTTGATCTAAAGTTTGAGGCATAATCAATCTCCTTTCTAAAATTTTGGTTAGTCTGCTGTGGCTGTGGATACTTCTGCTTCCTCCTCAGGTTTAACCCAAATAGCTTCTTTCAAAGAGAGTAATCCAAGTTGCAGTTTCAGTTCTAACGGATTCCCATCCACATCGGTCAACTGCATCGCTGGATCCGA
Source organism: Anaerolineales bacterium (assembly GCA_034434515.1). GTDB lineage: Bacteria > Chloroflexota > Anaerolineae > Anaerolineales > UBA4823 > NAK19. Next base: position 17,199 of record DAOTZA010000043.1, read on the forward strand.
TTTTTGGGTTGCCAAAGAAACGACCACCTGCAAAACAGCCGAAATAATGAATGCCGGGAATGAGCTGATATAGACGGCATCCCAGAAAGCGCATTCGAAATCGGCTTCACAAATTGCGTAAGTCGATGTATGATAGTAAAAGATGCCTAAGACCACCCACGCGACGAATCCTCCCACCAACGCCGCTATTGCACCGGATTTATTTGCCTTTTTCCAATACATCCCAAAGGCAAAGGGTGCAAACAATCCAATCAGCAAAATTGACCAGGCGACCATCGCCAGTTTATAGATGGTACCCGCCCAAAGCGCAATGGCGATGCTGATAAAACCGATCACCAGAACCATGATGCGAGTTAGCAGCAATTTTTATTTTTCACCCATTTCTTTGACAAACAATGGCACGATATTTTCGGTCACCACCGAAGCCCCGGCAAGCACTGAAGAGTCCGAAGTACTCATCAGTGCCGAAGCCAGCGCTGCAATAAATAGGGCAGTCAAAACCGGATGTAAATGTTCCATGGCGGCTGTTACTAGCAAGAATTCAGTCTGTTCCGGGGCGATATTTGGATTTAGTTTGAACATCATGATCCCGATCAAAGGAGACATAACCCCAAACGTGAGATACAGCACCCCAGCAATATACGAACCCCACACCGAAGTTGCTTCATTCTTGGCTGCCATCGATCGTTGCATCAGGTCTTGGGTAGGCACACTCCCAAAGCCAATTGCTAACCAGGCGGCAATCCAATAAAAGATACCAATATAGCCAGTATAGCCCAAATACCCCTCGTCTTTAATCGGCAATAAGGTTAGGGGATCCGAGACATATAATGATCCGGCTCCTTCGACCATCCCGCGAAAACCACCTACGGCATTTAACACCCCAATGAAAATCAAGGTCACCCCACCAGCGGTCAAGAACATTTGCATAAAGTCCAGCAGGGTATCCGCCCACATTCCCCCCATGAAAGTATAGAATGTCACAATGGTCGCTACCAGAATCATCCCGGTTGCAACCGGCCAGCCTAAGAGAGCATGAATGATATTTCCGCCCGCCACGATTTGCGCCCCCGTCCAGGCAAAATAGGTTGCCAACTGAGCCAGCGAAGTCAGGAAACTCATTTCCTTCCCAAAGCGCCGTTCAAAGAAGTCAACCACCGTTAGATACCTGGCTCGGCGCATTAGACGAATAAAAAACAACCCGGAAATGAACAAACAGGCCGCCGCCCCAAAGGGATCAAACACCACACCTTGCAAGCCATACTGGTAGGCAGTAGAACTTGCCCCCATCATCGTCTCAGCGGCGAACCAGGTTGCCATGATGGAGGCTGAAGCAAGGTAGATCGGTAACCGCCGCCCGGCAACAATATAATCGGCTGAATTTTCAACCTTGCGAGAGGCATAATAGCCAACTGCCAAACGAATCAGAAACAAAAATACGATTCCCCCAATAACGAGTCCAGCATATTCGTAGCCTTGCATTTCCATTTCTATCCTCCAAACTTAGGGGTCTTCATCTTTTGCTAATCATTGCTGGAAGTAAAATTTTTCTTCTCTGCGTTCTCACCTCCTCTTTAGAACTTTCGCGTCCATTCTTTTGGCCAGCGCTCGATGACCACTTTCTTTTGGGTAAAGAATTCAACGGCATCCATACTTTGCCCATGCAGATCTCCAAAGAAACTTTCTTTCCACCCACTAAAGGGGAAGTAAGCCATCGGCGCTGCAACACCAATGTTGATACCCACATTGCCTGCCTGGACATGATAGCGGAATTTTCGCGCAGCTTCTCCGCTTTTCGTAAACAAACAAGCCATGTTGCCATAGTCCCCTAAATTGACCAAATCAATGGCTTCCTCGATGGTATTGACCGGCATGACGCTGAGGACAGGGCCAAAAATCTCGGTGCGGAACAATTCGCCTTGCGGAGGGATGTTCAGGATGACGGTTGGCTTGACAAAATTGCCCTTCTCATAGCCTTTGATCACAGCCCCCCGACCATCCACCAGAATCGTCGCGTCTTCCTCTTCCGCCTTACCAATCAATCCTTCGATGCGCGCCTTGCTTTGCGGCGTGATGACCGGCCCCATCTCTACTCCTTCATCCAAGCCATACCCTACCACGCGACTGCGGGCGATCTCACAGATTGCCTCGATGAAATCACGCTTCACTTCACCAACCGGCGCGACAATCGAGGTCGCTAAGCAACGTTGCCCGGCGCTGCCAAAGGCGCTATCTGCCAGCACTTTCGTTGCTGTCTCCAGATCAGCATCCGGCAAGACAACCGAGATATTTTTTGCGCCACCCTGACACTGAGCCCGTTTTCCATTGGCAGCTGCTCGCGAGTAGATATAACGCGCCACAGGCGTTGAGCCGACCATGCTGATTGCCCGGATCAAGGGGTGATCCAGAATGGCATCCACCGTCTCTTTTGCGCCATTTACCAGATTAATCACTCCCTTGGGAAATCCACATTGCTCCATGAGAGCAAAGATTTTTTGCATTGTCAAGGGCACCTTTTCCGATGGCTTGACAATAACGGTGTTTCCACAAGCCAATGCATAGGGCATGAACCAGAAGGGGATCATGCCAGGGAAGTTAAACGGACAGATAATTGCCACGACTCCCACCGGCTGGCGAATAAAATATTCATCAATGCCCGGCGCAATATCTTCTGAGAAAGCCCCCTGCAGTAAAGAAGGGATACCACTGGCAACTTCCACGTTCTCAACCGCACGGCGCATCTCACCCCGCGCTTCGATAATCGTCTTCCCACACTCCATGGTAATCTGGCGCGAAAGCTCCTCAAAATGCGCTTCCAGCAAGTTTTTTAACTTAAAGAGACATTGAATCCGATCCCCTGCCGGCGTCTCTCTCCAAACCTTTAACGCCCTTTGGGCAGCCTGAGCAGCTTCATCCACCTCTTGGGGTGGCGACAAGGGCACTTCCCCTAATTTTTCTGCCGTAGCCGGGTTATAAACTCCCCATACTTCAGTCGCTTTTGACACTCTCCATTCACCATCAATGTAGTTACGCACTTGGACGACCATTGCCAAACTCCTTCAGGTTTACGCATTACGAAAGAGTCACGTTGTCTAAGACATCCCGAATTATCCCTAATCCCTCGTCTAGTTGTCCTTTATTGATCATCAACGGTGGAATAACAAAGATCATCGTCCCCATTGCCGACGCCATCGTGTAGGTGAACAAACCGCGCTCCTTCAGGGCTGCTCCGATTTTTTGCATTAGCGGTATCGGTAAGGGCTTTTTGGTCGAGCGATCTTCGACAAGCTCTATGGTTGAGAATAAACCGATATAGCGCACATCCCCTACCATCGAATAACGGGCTTTGATCTGCTCCAATTGCTCTCCGAGATATTTGCCAAGCTCAAAGGCATTTTCAATAAGATGCTCTTCCTGATAAACCTGAATGGTCGCCAAACCGGCTGCGCAGGCGAGTGGATGACCGCTGTACGTCAAACCGCACCAGAGCATTTTATCCTCAAAGAAGTCGGCGATCTTCTGACGCACCACGACAACACCCAGGGGAACATAACCTGACGTCACCCCTTTAGCGCTGGTGATCATATCGGGAACTACATTCCAGTTATCTACCGCAAACCACTTTCCCGTCCTCCCCCACCCGCTCATGACCTCGTCTGAGATCAATAAAATGTCATACTTGTCACAGATTTCTCGAATCCTCGGCCAGTAATCATCCGGTGGAACGATCAAACCATTTGAGCCAGTGACACCTTCCATGATAATTGCTGCAATCCGATCCGGCCCTTCATAGTGGATAATCTCCTCAACATGCGAAATACATTCGCGATGGCAAGTCTCCCGCGTCCAGCCAAACGGGCAGCGATAACAATGAGGGTCAAGGAAATGAACGACTCCAGGAATACCCGGTTCAGCAGCCAAACGGCGTGGATCACCAGTCAGGGTGATTGCTCCATGTGTCGCGCCATGATAGGCACGATAGCGAGAGAGAATTTTCTGGCGGCCGGTGTAATGGCGAGCGATCTTAATCGCATTTTCATTTGCCTCTGCTCCGCCTAAGCAGAAGAAGGTCTTTTTAAGATCTCCAGGAGTTACTTCGGCTATTTTTTCACCCAAATCGCCGCGCGGTTTTGTGGCAAGACCAGGGTGGGCAAAACAAAGCGTTTCTGCTTGTTTTTTAATCGCCTCGATAACTTTAGGATGTTGATGGCCGATATTCAGATTCATAAGTTGGGAAGAGAAATCCAAATAGCGCTTCCCATCCGCATCCCAAAAATACACCCCTTCAGCGCGCACAATCGGAATCGGTTGGACAGTGTTCTGGACTGACCAGGAGAAAAAGGTGTATTCCCGGTTTTTCGATACAATCGTTTGTGCTTCAGAATATTGAGTGCTCACAGTACCTCCGTAAGTGTTTATAACTGATTTAGTGGGTGGTCTTAATGACCGTTTCCATCACTTCGAGCGTTCGATCGATAACCTCCTCAGTGTGCGAATAACATAAGAACCAGGGTTCACGGGGGTCATGGTCAGGCATCACGCCCCGCACAATGGCGGCTTCGACCAAACGAAGATAATAATCTTGATCGCTTTGACTGAAACTTCGTTGATCGGTAACCTGCTCAACGCCAATAGCAAAAGAAAACATTGCCCCATATCCGTTTACACTTACCGGAATACCCTGGCTGGCAAAGAGTTCCCTAAGCCCTTGCTTCAAACGCTCCCCGCGCCGTTCAATCTCCTTGAGAACAGGTTTCGATTTAAGCGCCCTCAGTGTCGCATGAGCTGCTGCTACGCCGCATTTGTTGTTGTTAAAAGTGCCTCCTTGAGCAACACCTCTGCCAATAATCGACATAACTTCGCGCTTCCCCCCAAAAGCAGCTAAGGGATACCCGTTTGCGAGCGCTTTGGCATATGTCGCCAGGTCAGGGTCAATTCTATAGAATTCCTGCGCCCCGCCGTTGGCTATGCGAAAGCCGGTTTTTACTTCGTCCAATATCATCACACAGCCATATTCATTGCAGCGTTGTCGAATGTGATTCAGGAACCCCGGCAAGGGTTCAATGGCTGCACAATTCCCCATACATGGCTCGACGATTACCCCTGCAATCTGCTCGCCATAACTTCGCATCATCTTATCAAAAACTTCAAAATCATTAAACGGCACCGTAATCACCAAATCTCCGATACAGCGAGGAATACCAGAGCTAGCCGGGATTGGAACCGGGCTGTTTCGATTTCCATAGGTTTCTGCCGGGCTATATGTGGACCAAAGGGTATAATCCTGAAACCCGTGGTACATCCCCTCAAATTTCAAAATTTTCTCTCGACCGGTGTATGCTCGCGCTACGCGGATAGCATGCATGGTTGCTTCAGTGCCAGAACAAGCAAAACGCACCATTTCTATCGCCGGGCACATTTCAACCATCATTTCTGCCACTTCGATCTCCAATTCAATCGTCATGGCAGCCATTGTGCCGCGGCTGATCTCTTCCTTAACGAAGTCATCGACCTCAGGGTAGGAGTGGCCTAAAATGATCGGCCCAAAACCCAGGCGATAATCAATATACTGATTTCCATCGACATCCCACAAATAACATCCTTGGGCTTTTTGCAGATAAGGGGTAATTGCCTCCCCCCAATAACGAAAGTTTGAGTTAACCCCTAAAGGCAGGTAACGTTTTGCCCGTTCCTGCAACGCTTTGCTTTTCGGTAAATGGAGCATAGGATTCCCTCCAAGGTAAAATATTTTAGGTTATTGATTCGCTCTTTTCACAGACCTCTAAAGGGATTGACCACTGATAAACATCTTTCAATACGGATGGAACAATTGAAGTAACCGTCTTTCGAACACCGGGTGTCTTACCAATGACTTGGGTGACAAAACGATAAACCTCCTCATTACTTCGCGCAATCAATTGCACGCTGACATCTGTTTCCCCAATCGCATAAGCCACATAACTCACGCAACTGTATTCTGTCATCTTGTGGGCAACTTCTTCAATGCAGTCCGACTCCACCTCCAGCATCACATCCGCAACAACTCCGTATCCCAGGCTCTTTGGATTGACAACCGCCCTGATTCGGATAATATCTCTTTCGATTAATTTTTCCAAGCGATAACGAGCAGATCGCTCGGAAATACCCAGCCTGCGAGCAATCTCACTACAGGTTAATCGCCCATCCTCAATTAACAAATCAACAATTTTTTTATCAGTAATGTCGATTTTATACATGAATTTGGAAAATATTGTAGGTTTATGACAAATATCATAATGCTTAAAACACAAAATTTCAAGTGACAAATGTCATATCCGCCGAAAATTGATGGATTTTAGTCGAAAACAGGTTCTCCCTATTTCACATCCTCATCAAAGCCTTTTATGGTAAAATCAATGCAAATGGAAGAAGGACAAGAAGGCACCCACCAAACTGCACGATTTCCAAGCGCTGACGCGGAAACAACAAATCAGCGCAAGGTCATTATCCTATCGAGCATCATTGGCATCCTCGTGCTAGCTGTGCTCATCTTTTCAACGTATTGGATGCTCACCAATGCAGACAAAACTTCGACTATTCGAGATATTTTCATCATCTTTTTAGGGTTTGAATTTCTGCTGATTGGAGTTGCCCTAATCATCCTTATCCTTCAGCTTGCTCGATTAATCAATTTACTTCAAAATGAAGTTAAACCCATTCTGGATTCAACCAATGAAACGGTGAACACCCTTCGGGGAACCACAGCCTTTCTCAGTGATAATTTAGTTGAACCGGTCATGAAACTCAATGAGGTTATTGCTGGTTTTCAACGTCTCTTACAAATATCAGGTCTAACGAAAAAGAAATAAAATTCCAAAGGAGTGTGTAATATGTCCGATCGAGATAGCGATTTCAGTGCATTTCTAGCTGGATTTATTTTCGGCGGTTTAATTGGCGCAGCCATAGCTCTCTTGTATGCTCCTCAATCTGGCGAAGAAACCCGCACCATTATTCGCGAAAAGAGTATAGAGCTCAAAGACAAAGCTGTCGAAACGGCTGAAGAAGCTCGCGCTCGAGCTGAAAAAGCCTTGGAAGAAGCCCACGCTAAAGCAGAAAAAGCGCTCGCTGAGACTCGCCAACGTGCCGAAGAGCTTGCCAAACTTACTAAAGAGCAAGCCATTGAGCTACAACAGCGCGGCCAGGAACTCTTTGAAGAACAGAAAACCAAATTAGAACAGGTTATCGAGTCGGGTAAAAAAGCTGTCAAAAAAGAGCCCCCGGAAGGCGAAGCGCCAGCTTCTTCGTCTTGATATGCCAATCTCAAACCCAATACTGAGCCAATTAGGACGGCAAGTTGCCGTCCTGATTTCAGTTAATCGTACAAAACTCATTCAATATAGATACGACTGGCGCGCTGTCTACTATCTTCCCAAATCCCGAAATACATCCACCATTGACTCAAGTAAATCTGTGGCTAAAACACAGCGAGTTGTTCCCAACTTTTCCGCTGCTCGCAATCCTGCCTGAGCATGGAGCCACACGCCAGCAACGGCAGCCTCAAAGCCATTCATGCCCTGCGCTCTCAGCCCACCAATTAGACCGGCTAACACATCTCCACTCCCGGCGCGAGCCAGTGCTGAGGTAGCAACCGGATTAATCGCGGTGCGACCATCAGGATCGGCAATTACCGTGAAAGCACCTTTCAAGACAACAATTTGCCCCCATTGATTGGCAAATTTTTCCGCAACTTGAACGCGATCCGATTGAATATCAGCAACACGTAGACCAGTCAAGACGCTCATTTCGCCTGGATGTGGGGTTAATACGGTTTGAGGCGGGATTTTTTGATACCAACGTTCGTATCTGGTAAGCAATTTTAAGCCATCAGCATCGACTACGAGCGGTGGAATTCTGTCGCGACCAAAATCTAGTATTCTTTTAACTAATCCAGACGTGCTCTCATGGTAACCAAAGCCAGGTCCCAAAACGAGGGCATCAATTGAATTCAGGCGTCCTGACAAAATTTGATCTCCTGCTGCCGAGAGATAACCCTGTTGCTCTGGCAGGATCAACCAGGTGGCTTCGGGGATTTGACCGGCTAGAGCTTGATAGACTGACCGCACAACTCCCAAAGTTACCAATCCACAACCGCCCAAATAGGCTGCTTTCGCAGCCAAGTAGGCTGCACCGGTAAAGTCTTCACTTCCGGCTAAGATCAACGTCGTCCCAAACGTGCCTTTGTGAGAATTATCAGACCGCATGGGTAGCATCTCACGCACCCACTCAGCATCAATAACCCTCCGCCGAATATCGCTCCAGGTTGGAAATCTATCCGATAAACCAATATCCGCAACCAAAATCCGTCCACAGAATGCATAAGCGGGAAATTTTAATAGTCCAGCTTTGACCGCTGCCATTGTAACGGTGATTTCTGCTGGAATTACTTCTTCAGCCACTTCACCGCTATCACAATCCACTCCGGATGGACAATCAACGGCGATAACATGGACAGGCGTATGCTTGACAAACTCTTTGACAATCCTCAATACCCTACCTATTGATTCTTTCAATGGCAACTCAAAGCCGGTCCCCAACACACCATCCAATAGGACTTCACTTTGCTGCAAAACAATCTGTAACTGTTGAAAATCCTTATCCTCCTGGATGGAGATCAAAATTCCATTTCGACTCAATAACCTTTGAACGAGTGGATCATCCACCGACCTTTCCTTTACCAGATAAGCAATCACTTTCCAGCCTTGTTCGGCCAGATAAGTCAAAGCGACCAAAGTATCCCCGCCATTATTTCCAGAGCCTACTAAGCCCATTGCAGTCCGATTAGTCCGACTGCGAAGTTCTTGATCAATGATGCGTCCCAAATTTGTCCCTGCATTTTCCATCATTTGGGCATAGGTTAGCCCCAACCGATCAGCCTCTTGCTCAACAGCGCGCATCTCAGAGACACTCACATACTTCATCATAGCTTGCTTGCCTCCGTCTTATCCCAAAGATCAGGAAGAAGCCACTCTAAGTCAAGTTGACGTAACTTTTTAGGCAACGGTTTACCTGACCGTATATCCCACTCTCTGGCGCGATAATACGCCTCACGCATTTCATCGAAAGGCACAATAAAACTTTTAAGTTCACCCTGACCATCTTCATAAGGTTGTCGAAAGGCTTTGGGTAATCTCTCGGAAGCAGGGTCAAGGCAAAGACGGAGATTAATGGCCCGCTTCAAATTCCAACCTCTCTCCCCAATTCGCATTAAATCTGGCAGATCGAGCTCGTAACCAGCGGCGGCGTTGATCAACGCTACAATATCCTGCGGCGGTACATTGGCAAAGATACACATTACTAGGCTGTTAAATACCGTGCGCCAGTCCTGATGCAGACAAACATTTCTGGCTTTCTCCGCCCCACCAAGCCGAGGATGGGTCTCTAATCCAATGCTCGCCTCCACTTGTCCGATTTCAACAAAAAAGTAATCAGATTGATTATGACTAGCGCCAATTGGAGATGTGGCATAGACCAGAGCCATCCCTGAAGCCCCTCTGGGATCATGATAGGCAACTTCTAACCCATTGACCTGCACCGCCTCATCGGGGACTTGAAAAACCTCAGCCAAGCGCTTACTACCAAGAGCCAATAATTCTCCGAACCCCTCTCGAGGCGGGATTTTTGCGATCAACTGCATGACAATATCACTATCTCCCCACCTTAGCTCTAAACCATCCGTATCCGTGGTTTTAATGATCCCTTGTTCATATAAATTAAATGCCAGGCCTATGGTGTTGCTGGTGCTGATTGTGTCCAATCCTAATCGATCGCAGATTTCACCCAGTTCAGTGATGGCAATCGGATCTGAGATCAGCAAATTTGGCCCAAAGCCAACAATCGTCTCATATTCTGGCCCTTTCTTTTTGGGTAAGCTATCGTACTGGACCACCCGGCCACAGGCAATCACACAGGCATGACAGGCACTTACCCCCTTGAGCAGATTTTCGGCAAAATACGATCCGGAGATATTCGGCACACCTTCAAAGACACTTTGGTGAAAATATCGTTTCGGCATCAAACCCAAATAATCGAAGTATTCGGCTGCGCCTGCTGTGCCAAGTTCCCGCAATACCAGAGATTGGTTATCGATGCGCAACCCCCGATTCGCCTCAGCCCGGAAGGGATCATAGACTTCTGGGATAGAAACAGGAATGGTTTTTGTACCCCGCACGGCAATGGCTTTCAGATTCTTAGCCCCCATAACTGCCCCTAACCCGGTTCTGCCAGCAACCCGACCGTGATCGGTTAAGATCAAGGAATAGGGGATACCTGCTTCACCTGCAGGTCCAATAACAGCTACCCGGAAACCCTTTTCCCCAATTTCCAGTAAAACCCCCTGTTGCGTTGTATAAGTATCCGCCCCCCATAACTTGCGTGCATCGAATATCTTCACTTTCCCATCATCAATAACCAAAAACTGAGGGAAAGGCGCCTTACCCCGAATCATGAGCCCATCAAACCCTGCTTTCCGCAATTCCGTTCCCCAAAATCCTCCACAGTTTGACTCTGCCCAAAGTTGCGTTGCCGGCGATTTTCCACAGACGACAAACCTACCAACTGCCGGCCCCGCAGTTCCACTAAGAGGCCCAACCATGAACAACAAGGGAGCTTCTGGTGACAAGGGATCTAAATCACGCCTTAACTCCTCATATAAAATGCGGGCACCTAAAGAGGCGCCTCCCAGATATTGAAATTGCCATTGGACAGGAATTTCGAATGAGCCACATTCCCCAGTTGTAAGGTTGACTTCTAAGAGCGGTTGCATGGTGAAATCCTTTGCATTGATTGAAAGTTTGACGACCTAACAAAATTGTACGGTAGAAAAAAAGCATTTTTTAGTAAGATTATTATACCGTTTACGTTGGTTTGCCAATCGCCAATTTGTCTCATCTGGCATGTTTCTAGCAACGAGGAAAAGCAATGACAGCTCGGATTATAGCAAAGAGTCATTTCACAGCATTCTTGACACCCCTTCCAAGAATGACTATAATATTTGCAACTTGTAAGCGGGTGTCGCCAAGCGGTAAGGCAGCAGCTTCCCAAGCTGCCATTCGTGGGTTCGAATCCCATCACCCGCTCTTTTTATTTTAGATTAAGGAGAAATTTACAGGATTTTTATGACATTTAATGTAAAGTAAGACTGATATGGAAACGCTACAGAACCCTCTTATCCTTTATGTAGAAGATAATCTCGATAACCGCATTCTGGTTAGACGCATTTTGGAGGCAGAAGGCTTTCAGGTTGAAGAAGCATCCTCTGGACCTGAAGCTTTCGAAAAACTAAAAACAATAACACCAGACCTGATCCTGATGGATATCAACTTACCTGAAATCGATGGCTACACATTAACTTCCACTCTAAAATCGCAATTCTCTACAAGCATCCCCATCGTTGCCTTGACCGCCAATGTTATGAAAGGCGATCGGGAAAAGACCTTACAAGCTGGCTGTGACGGGTATATACAAAAACCGATTGATGTTGATGCCCTTCCCAGTCAGGTGCGCTCCTTCTTAAGCTCTAAAACAAAAGGATAAATATGGCCGGAGCTTTCACCCAAAAAGATTCCCACAGTATTGAATTGCAAGATATTACCGTTTTAGTTGTCGAAGACAATGTTTCCAATTTTGTCTTGATAGCCCGGTTACTCGGTTACTTAGGGATCCATTGCGAATGGAAAACCTCTGGCTATGAGGTTGTTGAGTATGCCGATTTACTCCCAAAATTGGATTTAATTCTAATGGATATTCGTTTGCCTTATGAAGATGGTTATGAGGCTCTCAAGAAAATCCGATCGTCACCTAAGCTCGCCTCTATTCCTGTGATAGCAATAACTGCAGAAGCATCGATGGAACAGATGCAAAAAGCCCATGCCGCTGGTTTTGATGGCTTCATTGGCAAACCAATTAATCCAGATCGCTTTCCAGAACAGATTCAACAAATCCTGAACGGAGACCCCGTCTGGGAGCTTTAGGATTTTTATAGGGAAAGAAAAGAACATGAATCCACCAAATGACATCATCGAAAATCCAAATATCTTCGACCAGAGTGAGCCTGACTACCTAGGGCTCTCTGAAGCACGCTCGGAAGAACAAAGTTACTTTCTTAACGATGCGTTGATCTTAATCGAGAGCTTCTTTCGAACGATATCGGGGATTCGGGATATTCGATCTTATATCACGATATTTCGCAGCGAAGAGTCTCAAATTTTTCAACTGAAAGACCAGAAGCTACTCGCTACCCCGCCTACACCGCTGATGAATTACCTAATCACAGAGATGATGAAAAGCGGTTCTACGTTGCTGTTCACCGACAATTCTCCAAAATCAGCCGAAAACATCGGCAAACCAAGTGGCTCATCCTGGTTGATTGCGCCTTTGATGAGAGAACACCAGATTATCGGCGCCATTATCGTCCAGGGTCCTAGAAATGGCCCCTATTTTTCCGAGAGTGATAAGCAAATATTGGCGTCTCTTACCGAACCAATCTCAAATCTTTTCCAAAATGTCCTTAACCTTCAATCTACCCGTAGAGCTCTCGACATACAATATGAAGCAGTTAACGCTATTGCAAGAATTCAAGAAGATCTGGCGAAATTGACCGATAAACTCCTCGAAACCCTTGATGTCGATTTGGTACTTCAAACCAGTGTGATCGAGCTACGAGATTTGTTTGACCTTGCAGAAGTTGAGATTCGATTGGTTACCGATTAATTCTGGGATGCAATTGCTATAAAGAGGAAAAGGGCCATGAAATTCTTCCCCTCACTTCAGAAAGTTTCCATCCATACCCGGGTAATCGGGATGTTAACCCTGCTATCCCTTCTGGCAGTTTCTGGAACAGTTTTAAGCGCTCTTTATACGACTCAAGAGATCGGTAATAGCACCCAAAATTTGAGTGGTGAGATTATCAAAGAGCAAATCACCAGCTCTTTGGTTTCTCTGAATCAAAATGTTGCCATAGATACCAGCCGATCTCTGGAAAAGACCGCTAACGATGTTGAATTTCTTGCTCAATACATCCTTGAGATCTGGACCAAACCAGAACAAGAGGTAATGAATTGGGCTAACGAAGAAATCATCAGAAAAGGCTTATCTGGACAATACTTAAATAGCAAAAGCAACGATTCCAGCCTTTTTGTTCCCAAATACGTTCAACTGACGCCTGTAATTAAGAATGAAATAGAAAAAAGCCGATATTTAGACTTAATTTTCGAATCGGTTCAAAAAGGGAATCCAAACATTGCCGCCATTTATTTTGCTTCCCCAAATAATGTAACCAGATATTATCCAAATATCGATCTTGGCAATGTTGTCCCCCCAGACTTTACCGTAACCGAACGCCCTTGGTATCTCGCCGCCATTGAAAATTCAACCCCTCGCCCCAAGGTTGTTTGGTCTACAATTTATGTAGATGCTACCGGTCTTGGTTTGGTCAGCACCGCCTCCCGTGCCATTTATGATCATGGAAAATTGATCGGTGTGGTTGGGATCGATTTACTCGTTGAGGACATCCTTGCCAATGTAGAGGAATCCTTTCAATTGAAAGCAGGATACAACTTTTTAATTGACTATCAAGGCTATGCGCTTGCTATGCCTCGCCAGGCATATCTCGATATTCTTGAACGCCAACCCGCAGAAGGCGAATCATTAACTAATCTTAGAGACACACGGAACGATTTTCTTCCCATAATTGTCGAAATGCGCCGCGGCAATAGCGGTCTAAAAGAACTCAATATTGGATCGAGGAATTTATTTGTTGCCTATACCTCAGTCCCCAATGTTGATTGGAGTATAGCCAGCGTCGTAGATGCCGCCAGTTATCTCCAGCCCCTTTCTGAACTGGAAAATAAGCTCCAATCTAACACCCAACGTTTAATTATTGTGCAAATTCTCCCCTTATCAGCAGCCGTTTTAGTTGTCATTATCTTCCTGGGATTAATTCTTGCTAACGTTATTACAACCCCAATCCAGCAACTTGCCACCGCTGCTGAAAAACTCAGCCGGAGTGAGTGGGAGGTTGAAATCCCTGAAGACGCCCCGGGAGAAATCGGCTTGTTTGCCCAAACCTTCCGCAACATGGCAAATCAACTGAGAGATATCATTGCCAACCTGGAAGAAAAGGTTGCTGAGCGAACTGAAGCTTTACGTAGGAGAGCTATCCAGTTACAGGCTTCGGTTGAAGTTGGTCGTGCCGTTGCCTCCGAACGAGAGCTGGAAAAATTGCTCTCAATGGTTACCCATTTGATTAGTGAGCGCTTTGGTTTTTATCATGTTGGTATTTTTCTTGTTGACCCCAAAGGGGAGTACGCCTGGCTAAAGGCTGCTAATAGCGAAGGGGGACAGCGAATGTTGCAACGTCAACATCGCTTGAAAGTGAACGAACAGGGAATTGTGGGGTATGTTACCGGAACTGGAAAAGCCCGCATCGCCTTAGATGTTGGCGAAGACGCAGTATTTTTCAATAACCCAGACCTTCCCTTCACGCGTTCTGAAATGGCACTTCCCTTGATTGCCCAAGGAAAACTTCTCGGGGCTTTGGACATCCAGAGTGAACAAGGCGGAGCATTCACCGAGGAGGATATCGAAGTACTCAGCGGTATGGCAAACCTGATTGCTATTGCCATCCAAAACGCAGAGCTGTTTGCAGAAACCCAGGCAGCTCTCGAAGCGACTCGCCGGGCTTATCAAGAAATGAGTTTACGGGGTTGGATCGAATTGATCAACCGCTCCCAACATCCAGCCTACCTCAGCACACCCTTGAAAAAACTGACCCCCTTAACCCACTTATCCGCTCCTATAATAGAAAAAGTCCGTCAAACCAACTCCATTCAAAAGGGAGACGATCATGAATTAGCAATCCCAATTATGGTTAAAGGCAATCGGATTGGAGTTCTCCGTCTACGTCGGCAAGCTCACCAACCCCCCTTTACCGATACCGATATTGATTTGTTCCAGGATATTGCCCTGCGGATTGGAACCGCTCTGGAAGCAGCTCGTCTCTATCAAGAATCACAAAAAAGAGCGTTGCGCGAAAAACTGGTCGGCGAAATCACTTCAAAGATTCGCTCCTCGAATGAACCGAAAGAGATTCTCAAGATAGCCATTGAAGAATTGCAAAAAGCTCTTCAGGCCACCAAGGCGCAAGTGGCTTTCTTCTCATCGAAATCAGCTCTAAGTGATAACGGACACCGTGAGGGATTAGAATGAGTTACGTGATAGCGATTGCAAATCAAAAAGGTGGAGTGGCAAAAACCACCACAGCCGTTGGATTGAGCGGAGCACTTGTCCAGGAAGGTTATGATGTTTTGGCAATTGATCTGGATGCACAAGCCAATCTCACCATAGCATTAGGCATAAATCCTCTTCAGGTGCGACGCTCGATTGCCGATATTTTTGTTAATGCTGAAAAGCTTGCTTCTGTCATCCAGGATACCAATCTGCCCGGTCTGGAGCTTGTCCCGGCCAATAAAGACATGGAACTATCTGAGCGCTTTGTCCCATTACGCCAAAATCATGAAATTCTCTTACGCCAACAATTATCCACACCCGAAATCTCATCTGTTTATGATTTCATTGTTCTGGATTGTCCTCCGTACCTTGGAGCAATCACCACCAACGCCCTGGTGGCAGCGCAAATGCTCATCATCCCCACGCAAGCCGAGGTTTTTTCTCTGAACGCGCTGAAGAACATGATTGCCCAGGTCAAAACAATTCGCCAAACCTTCAATCCTGGCCTCACCTACCGCATCCTCATCACCCTCCGCGACCTCCGCAGTCGCATTCATCGCACTATGAGCGAACAGCTCTTCAATGCTTTTCCAAATGGCATTCTGAATACAACTATCGACTTAGACACCAAACTGCGAGAGAGCGCAATGGCGGGTATGCCGGTCACCTATTGTTACCCAAAGAGCCGAGGGGCACAGCAATATCGGTCACTTGCGATGGAGATCTTAGAATATGTGCGCCAAAAAAATCTCATCCCAGCTTGAAAATTTGCTTATTGAGCTAAATCAAGAGGCACTTCAAACCCAACCGGAGGGATCACCGAATCTACAACCGCAATCTGCTCTGTCAAATATCTCCTTAGATACCGACAGAGCAGAGAAACTGCCTCTGACCGGTGATCTAATCAAAGGATACCCGGTACGTCACCCGGAGTCATTTAGTCCCTCAGGCAGGGAGACGGTAATTGTTCAATCGAATGGCAGGATAAAAGCTGTCCCATTATCGGCCGGTGAGACGCCTCCATCTGAGTTGTTTCTTACCGATCTGGGACCGAAAGCCTACCAAACTCATCAATTACTTCTCCAAGATGCGCAAGACCATCAACCCGCTGTTCTGTCCCTGGCAAAACCGCTTGGCGAGCAAGCGTTTCTGGTTGAATTTATCAAAGACACATCTCAACCCAAGTGGGATCCCGATGAAATCCTTCTACTGGAACAGGTTACCGACCAGTTACAACTTGCTCTTGAAAACGCCAACTTGTTCCAAAAAACAAAAGAGGCGTTGCAAGAGACCGAACAAAGAGCAAAAGAATTACGTATCCTGAATGAATTTGGACTGTCGCTAACCAATGCTAATAATTTCGAGACAATCTATCAAACCGTCTTTGAGTGTGTCTCTCGCTTAATGAATGCTCACAATTTCTATGTTGCCATCTACAACGAGCGAACCGAAAGCATTTCTTTTCCATTCGTTATCTTAGATGGAATTCCGCTGGATGAAACTCACCCAGAGGCAGGGTTTTGGATGGGAGAAATGCCCGTTGAAGGTTTGACCGGCCATGTAATTCAAACCAAACAACCGCTATTACTGACCGAAGGTGTTGAAAATCAATTGCGCCATTCAAACCTGAATTTTATCCAAATCGGAGCAGTGGCTGCCAAATCCTGGTTGGGCGTCCCAATGCTCTATGGCGATAAGGTGATTGGCGTAATCTCCGTCCAGCATGAACAGATTCCCAACTTATATGACCAACATCATGTGGAGCTCTTAACCACCATTGGTAACCAGACGGCGATTGCTATCCAGAATGTTCAGTTCCTTCAAGAATTAAGTCAACGGGCAGAACAATTGCAAACGGCTGCTGAAATCGCCCGCGATACTTCTGGTACGCTCGCGTTGGATCAATTACTAAACCGAGTCGTCAACCTGGTCAGAGATCGCTTTGGTTTCTACCATTCTTCCATTTTCCTGATTGATGAAGATCGCCACTACGCTGTCGTGCGGGAGTCGACTGGCGAAGCCGGAGAGGCAATGAAACGCGCGGGGCATAAGCTGGCAGTCGGATCACAATCGATCATCGGCTATGTGACTCAACATGGCGAACCTTTGGTCATTAACGATGTGTCGCAAAGCGACATCCATCGCCCCAATCCGCTTCTCCCTGAGACGAAATCCGAATTAGGCATTCCCTTGAAAATTGGCGACCAGGTGATTGGCGCTCTCGATGTGCAATCCACACAAAAGAATGCCTTTTCAGCCGATGACGTCTCAGTCTTGCAATTGCTTGCCGATCAAATTGCGGTTGCCATCAGTAATGCTCAGGCTTACGAGCTCTCGCAGCAAGCAATTGAGGAAATGGCAAAAGCCGATCAATTAAAGAGCCAGTTCCTGGCGAATATGAGCCATGAGTTACGCACACCGCTCAATTCCATCATCGGCTTCTCAAGAGTGATCTTAAAGGGCATCGATGGCCCAATAACTGACTTGCAAAGACAAGACCTCAATGCAATCTACAACTCTGGACAGCACTTGCTCAGCCTCATCAATGACATTCTCGACTTGTCAAAAATCGAGGCCGGCAAGATGGAATTAATGTTTGAAGATGATGTCAATCTCAGCGAAATCATTCAAAGTGTTTTACCTACGGTGCGAGGGTTAATCAAAGATAAACCCATTGAGTTACACGTCAATCTAGACCCCAATGTTCCCCTGGTTCGCGCTGACCCGACAAAAATTCGTCAAATCTTGCTCAATTTGCTTTCGAATGCAGCCAAATTTACCGAACAAGGCTCAATTACGATTCAAACCCAAATCGAAAGAATCAATTCTCATGAAGAAGTCCAGATCAGTGTAACCGACACGGGTATAGGAATTGCTGAAGAAGACCAATCAAAGCTATTCGAACCTTTCTCGCAGGTCGATGCCTCACCGACTCGGAAAACCGGTGGTACCGGTCTGGGACTTTCAATCTCACGCTATCTGGTGGAGATGCATGGGGGTAAGATTGGCTTGAAGAGCGAATTAGGGAAAGGTTCGACCTTTTATTTCACCATCCCCGTTCCAGGCTCCCACCAAGAGCCTTCTGAAGCGCCAAGCGCAACTCAAAACTCCATCCCATCCAATACGGTATTAGCCATAGACCGGGAAGAGCTGGTTCTCAACCTGTACGAACGTTACCTGGCTGACTATGAACTTCGAGTTGTAAAATGCTCTTTACCCGAACAGGCTATCCAACTGGCAGAAACATTATCCCCTTCAGTGATCATCATCGACACAGCAATAGAGTTCAATTCTGACCCCACCAAGGATGGTTGGCATCTCATCCAGGAATTAAAATCAAAGCCTACCACAGCAAAAATCCCGATTGTGATCTGTTCTCTAATTGAGGACCGGGAACGTGCCAGGCAGGTTGGGGTCAGTGAATATTTACTTAAGCCCATAATGGAAGATGATTTAACCTCAGCCCTAAAAAAGATCATCCAAGGTGTGAAAACATAGATGTCTCAAACCAACTTCTTCGTTCAATGCCTGGATTGTGAAAACACAGAACCCTTTCGGGTTAATCAAACAGCTTGCTCCCATTGTGGGAGCAACTGGCGTGAAGTACACTACGACCTTGCAGAGGTAAAAGAGATTTTCGAAAAATCTTTACCCGAACGCCCCTTTAATTTGTGGCGGTATCGCGAGTTATTACCTGTTACCGAATATCTTCCCTATCTATCCATGGGGGAGGGCGGTACCCCACTCATTCACGCCAATAACCTCGGAATGATGCTTGGCTGTCCTACTTTATTTGTCAAAGATGAACGTCAAGGTCCTACGAACTCATTTAAAGACCGTCAAGCAGCAGTAGCCATTGCGGCAATGAAGGAAGCGTCCGTCACTGAAGCGGTTTTAGCCTCAACCGGCAATGTAGCCATTGCTTACTCTGCCTATGCCGCCAGAGCCGGAATTAAGTTGTGGGCTTTTCTAACCAGCCTTGTCCCTCTGGAAAAAATGCGCGAAGTAGCTATTTACGGTACAAAGGTCATTAAGGTTACAGGCACTTACGATGAAGCCAAGCGACTAGCAGCAGAGTTTGCGCGCCAACGCCACCTTCACCTCGAACGCGGGGCTTGCTCGATCCCTTCAGTCGAATCGATGAAAACCCTAGCTTTTGAAATCGCTGAGCAATTGACCTATTCTCTGAGCTCGGTTTCCTCTACCCAGTCTGTTATAGCGACAAAATGGAAAGCACCCGACTGGTACGTGCAATCCGTCAGTGGCGGAATAGGTCCATTGGGTGTCCTGAAAGGATTTACAGAATTGTATCAAATGGGATTGATCGATCGAATCCCTTCAATCGCCTGTATCCAAGCAGAGGGATGCGCTCCGATGGTAAAAGCTTGGAAAGCCAATAAAGCCGTTGCCGATCCAATCCTGAATCCCCAAACACATATTACTACCCTCTCAACCGGCGACCCTGGTCGCACGTATACCCTGCTCCGAGAGAGAATATTAGAATCCGGAGGAGGGGCATTTGAAAGTGTCAGTGACGAAGAAACCTTTCGCACCATTCATATCCTTGCTAAACTCGAGGGTCTATCTACTGAATCGGCTGCTGCAGTCGCTTTTGCTGGGGCGATAAAGCTATTTCGACAAGGCATCATCAAACCCAACGAAATTGTGGTCATAAACTGCACCGGCCACACAATGCCGGTTGAAAACCTCATTTTGGGTGATGGTTGGGCAACCGACATTTCTGTTTCCAGAGTTGAGATGGAAACCAAACCTCAAGAAGGCCTCTATGGGGCATTAAGCAACCTGACCCCAGAAAAGGTGCGAAAAATTGTCATTATCGATGACATCGAAGACGCTCGCCGTCTACTGCGAAGGATTTTACAATCTCAAGGCGACTTTATCATTCGTGAAGCGGAAAATGGCATTAAAGGCATTCAATTGATTAAAGAAGACCCGCCAGACGTAATTATCTTAGATTTAATGATGCCCGAAGTAGATGGTTTTGCCGTCCTGAATCAGCTCCAGGAATACCCTGATTTGGCGTCCATTCCTGTCATTGTGGTCACAGCCAAAGAATTGACGAAAGAGGAAACCCTGTTGCTGAAAGGGAAAGTAAAAGCCTTAATGCATAAGGGAAAATTTATGAGCGACGATCTGGCCGATGAAATATTAGAAGCCATTCATTGACCTCTCGAAAGCAATGCTTGAAAAAACTGCTGCGCCGTTAAAAATCCAGACCTATACCCTGTCGGTTCGCGGCGTTTTTCCAGCAGTTTTATCGGCAATCCTCCTTGGCTTCGCCCCCATTTTTGGCAAACTTGCCATTCAAAATGGCGTTTCCCCTTTGTTCGTTGTAACGGTCCGGACGGTTCTGGCAACTTTGTTTATGGCTATCACATTGCTGTTTACGAACCGGCTCAACTTTTATATCTACCCTGCGGGTTTAATGGCATGTGCATTGGCGGGAACATTGAATGGAATCGGTTCACTTTTTTATTATCTGGCTTTATCGATGATCAACGCCAACCTGGGACAATTGATCTTCTTAACTTATCCGGTCTTTGTCACCCTATGGATGGTTTTTGATCACTATAAACCATCATCGGTTTCCCTGCTAAGACTTGCACTCATCGTCCTTGGGATTGTTTTGTTAATTTACGGGATACATACCCCTGTACGTCTTAGAGGCATCCTTTTTATGTTGATTGCCGCAGCTTGCTATGGATTGCATCTGCCTATCAACCAACGTGTCCTTTATGAAATGCCAGCTCCCACAGTAACTTTCTATACCTTGCTCTTCATGTCACTTGCTGTTATACCATCCAGCTTATTGATTCCTCAGCCACTGCAATTATCCCCTGAAAAATCACTTGAACTTCTACCGTTCTTTCCGGTACTGGCTTTAGCTCTGGTTACTTTTCTTTCGAGATTAACCCTTTTTTTGGGCGTAAAGCGGATTGGTGGACTTCAAACGGCTTTGCTGGGAGTGACGGAACTCTTGGTAACGCTGACTCTGGCAAAGGTATGGCTATACGAAACTTTCAACTTCCTTCAATGGGTTGGCGCACTGTTGATCCTGTTAAGCCTTCTGCTAATTGGTCTCGAAAAGCCTCCTCAACGGCAAGCAGCAAAACCCACTCTTCTTCACTGGTTACAACACTTGCCATCTAAAGAGCCTCCTAACCCTCCGCTAATCGACTAGCCTTTGCAAGGCTAACTGAACACTGCATTCCATTTTGGCTTAACCAATCTGATTCGGCAAACAAGACGCTGCCTTGTGTTATACTACTCCTAAACCTATCTAATCCTTGGGAGTCTGCTATGAAACATTTTCTTGATGTCCTGGATTATTCTTCAGAAGATTTGCAAGCGATGTTAGATTTGGCAATAAAACTCAAAAAACAATGGAAAGCAGGTGGAAATCCACCCTTGCTCAGAGGGAAAGTCCTGGGAATGATCTTTCAAAAGCCTAGCCTGCGCACACGGGTTTCTTTTGATATGGCTATGCGACATTTAGGCGGGGATGCGTTGTATCTTTCACCAGCAGAAATCGGCCTAGGCAAACGAGAAGCCATCAGCGACGTAGCCCGAGTCTTATCCGGTTATGTAGACGCTATTATGGCGCGGGTGTTTGAACACGAACACGTTCTCGAACTGGCTCGTTGGGCAAGTGTTCCGGTGATCAATGGCCTAAGCGACTACAATCATCCCTGCCAGGCAATGGCAGATGCCTTGACGATTTACGAAAAATTTGGCAAGCTAAAAGGAATTCAAGTAACCTTCGTCGGTGATGGAAACAATGTGGCAGTCTCTTTGATGCACGTTTGCGTAAAACTCGGCGCGAACTTCACCATCGCTAATCCAGAAGGTTATGATATGCCCACGCAAGCTGTCGAACTTGCTAAAGAGGTCGCCCGCAAAACCGGCAGTCAACTAAATTTCTTGCGCGACCCTCATCAAGCTGTCAAAGGCGCCCAGGTAATCTATACCGATACCTGGACCAGCATGGGACAAGAAGAAGAAGCTCAAATTCGAGAGAAAGTATTCCCCCCATATCAGGTCAACCCACAATTGGTCTCTGAAGCCGACAAAGATGTCATCGTCATGCACTGTTTGCCTGCCCATCGTGGGCAAGAGATCACGGACGAAGTCGCCGATGGACCGCATTCTGCTCTCTTCCCTCAGGCTCACAATCGACTTCATGCTCAAAAAGCAATTCTGGTTAAGTTGCTAACTTAGCAGAAAAGAGGTCATTCTATGAATATTGGAGTTCCGAAAGAGCGACGTCCTTTTGAATTTCGCGTCGGTTTAACCCCGGCTGGCGTGCAAATGCTTGTCGAACAGGGCCACATCTGCTATGTCGAACACGAAGCCGGTTTGGCAGCCGGTTTTGTCGATCAGGAATATGAAAATGCCGGCGCCCGGATTGTCTATTCTCCCCATGAAGTCTTTGGCAGAGCAGACCTACTGCTCAAGGTTGCCCGCCCCACTCTTGAGGAGATTAACTGGCTACGCCCGGGATCAACGGTTACCGGCCTGCTTCACCTCACCTCAGCCAGACAGGAAAAGATCGAAGCCCTACTTAAATCTCAAATCACTGCAATCGCTTTTGAACAAGTTTCGCTTCCAGATGGCACCATGCCAATTCGTCGTCCTCTTGCTACTATAGGCGGTGTGATGGTGTCTCAAATAGCAGCGCGTCTTTTGCAAACCGATGCTGGGGGCAAAGGGATGCTCTTAGGCGGTGTGGTGGGGGTTCCTCCCGCTGAGGTGGTTATTGTCGGCGCAGGTGTTACCGGCACAGCAGCGACAAAAGGTTTTGTTGGGATGGGCGCTCATGTTACCGTATTAGATACCAATATTGCTGCTCTCGAAAGGTTATATGATCGCTTCCCAAGTATTTTGACCCTGATCAGCAACCCAATTAATCTCAGACGTGTCGTTTCGTACGCCGATGTTCTTGTCGGAGCGGTTTTGGTTCCTCATCAGCGCTCTCCCATCGTCATTACTCGCGAGATGGTTAAGCTTATGAAACCGCGCTCGATCATTATTGACATGAGCATAGATGAAGGCGGTTGTGTCGAGACATCCAGACCGACTACTCACGACCGCCCAACTTATATTGAAGAAGGGGTTGTGCATTATTGCGTCCCAAATGTGCCAAGTGTAATTGCTCGTACAGCCACCTATGCTTATGTCAACGCTGCTTTTCCCTATATCCAGGAATTAGCTAATAAAGGGGTTGAACGAGCTATTCAAGAAGATGGCGCTTTGGGAATCGCTGTAGCAACGCACCGCGGTCAAACTATTCATCTCAGCAGACTCACTCCGGCTGTATAGGAAGGCGTACATGGACTGGATTCAACAATATCAATCTAGAATTGTTACAGCCGAGGAAGCAGTAAGAAATATCAAATCTCATCAACGGCTTTTCCTGACCGGGAACTGTTCGGTACCTCAAAAACTCCTTGCTGCTCTCGTCGAATTTGCCCCAAATCTCGAGAATGTAGAGATATGCCACGCCCTTACCGTCGGACCGGCCGACTACGTCAAACCAGAGATGCAGGGTCATCTTCGTGTTAACACCATGTTTATCAGCAGCAACATCCGTAAAGCTGTTCACGAAGGACGCGTTGACTTTACCCCCGTCTTGTTATCCGAATTTCCACTCCTATTCAAGCGCAAAATCTTACCAGTAGATGTGGCCTTAATTCACGTCTCCCCACCGGATGAACATGGCTTTTGCAGCTTCGGCATTGAGGTTGGACTGACAAAAAGCGTTGCTGAATCGGCAGCCATGATTATCGCCGAAGTCAACCAACAGATGCCGCGTACCCTTGGAGACTCCTTTATTCACGTTAGTCGCTTGAATTACATGGTGCCAACCGATTACGAACTCCCTGAACTCCCCATGGCGGATGAAGAAAATGCAGAAATCTACGAAAAAATTGCCTCCTATGTCGCCGAGCTCATTCCGGATGGAGCAACCATGCAAATGGGAATCGGGGCTATCCCAGACGCTGTCTTAAAACATCTATTTACCAAAAAAGATTTGGGGGTTCACACCGAAATGTTTTCTGATGGCGTTATCGACCTCGTCGAAGCCGGAGTTTTAACCAACAGTCGCAAAACATTGCACCCCGGAAAAATCATTGCTGGCTTCATACTCGGGACAAAACGCCTATACAAATGGGTAGACGACAACCCATTAATTGAACTTCACCCAACTGAATATGTCAATGATCCGTTTATCATCGCTCAAAATGAGCGTATGGTTGCAATCAACTCGGCTATCGAGGTAGATCTCACCGGGCAAGTCTGTGCAGATAGCATTGGACATCGGCTCTTCAGTGGCGTCGGTGGACAATTGGATTTCATCTATGGTTCCTCACGCTCGAAAGGCGGTGTGCCCATAATCGCCCTGCCCAGCACAGCAAAAGACTTTAGCCGTATTGTTGCCACGCTTAAGCCCGGTGCAGGTGTTGTCACCACTCGCAACCACGTTCATTACATCATTACTGAACACGGAATTGCTGACCTATACGGGAAAACCATTCGCCAGCGAGCTCAAGCGTTAATCAACATCGCCCATCCCAAGTTCCGCGAAGAATTAACCCGTCAAGCCAAAGAAATGAATTATATTTAGGGATGATTTGCAAAACCAAGATTGTCGCCACAATTGGTCCAGCCAGCTCGGATTTTGCAACCCTTAGCGAACTCATCCGGGCTGGTGTTCGCATCTTCCGCATTAACTGTTCCCATGGCAGCAAGGCGGAGCGAATTCAGCTCATTCGATTATGCAGACAGGCTTCTAAAAGTTTGGATATCCCCATTGCGATCATGATCGATTTACAAGGGCCGAAAATTCGTATCGGAGAATTAGAAAAACCGTCCATCACCCTGCAAATCGGACAAACCGTAAAAGTTACCAATCAACCGATCCGCGGCGATGAAAAATCCTTTTCCATTGAATTCCCTGGACTGATGAATAATATCCAGATTGGTAATCGCATCTTGTTAGATGATGGGAAAATTGAACTGAAAGTCATTCGGAAACAGACATATGCCCTTGAAGCGGAAGTAATCGTTGGCGGCGAATTGCTTCCCCGCAAAGGCGCTAACTTTCCCGATTCTGAATTGTCTCTCTCTGGGATTACCGAAAAAGACCTCGATGATCTTCGTATGGGCATGGATAATTCCATTGATGCCATTGCCCTATCGTTTGTCCAGAGTGAAAAGGATATTCTCGACTTAAAACAACATATTGAAAATAGATATCCAAAGAGTAAAAATGTTCCCCTCATTGCCAAAATCGAACGTCCGCAAGCCCTAGCGCACTTATCAGCGATTCTGGAACATGCTGACGGGGTTATGGTGGCGAGAGGGGATTTAGCCATTGAAATCTCTCCTGCATGTGTTCCAACAGCTCAAAAAGAAATTATCACTACAGCCAATCGAATGGGGAAGTATGTCATCACCGCAACTCAAATGCTAGAGTCGATGATTGAAAACGCAATCCCCACCCGAGCAGAAGCCAATGATGTAGCCAACGCAGTATTCGATGGAAGTGATGCCGTGATGCTTTCTGCTGAAACCTCGATCGGAAAACATCCCATTCTTGCCGTCAAAACGATGGTCTCGATCATCGAAGAGGCAGAAAAAAACCTTGCTCATTGGTCGGTCTGGGATGGAAAACTCACCCCCAAATCGGCTGATGAGGACAGTTATTTTGTCATCGAAGCTGCACGTGATCTCAGCAAAGATCGAAATGTAAACGCCATCTGCGTATTCACCCAAAGCGGTCGGACAGCTATTCTTCTATCCAAAACGCGCCCTGATGTACCCATCTATGCCTTTACCCCAAACCCGGATACCTACACTCAACTCAGCCTTTATTGGGGAGTTCAAAGTTTCCTGACCCCGCGAGCCAACAATCTGGATGAAATATTATCCATCATCGAAAATTCAGTTTCCCAACCAGATCACCTCAAGTCAGGCGACCAGGTCGTATTGATCTGCGGCTATCCTGTTCAGAAATTCAGGTCTGCTAACCTGGTCATGCTCCACACTTTCCCTTATTGAATCCAAAATGAAGATCTATTCATCCAATGGCGGCTCTCTCTCCTCAAATCCCCTTTTTTAGCGGAATTCCCCTGCCTTCAACCTATCCCCTCGCTCGCTTCCTGCCCCCCTTCTATCGTTATACAGCGTCTTCATACTTGAAAGAATTCTTATTGCCAAACCTCGCTGATAAAGGATATGTCCTTGACCCATTTGGTATCTCTCCCTTTCTGCCAATCGAACTAGCTAACGCTGGAGTTGCGGTAATCGTCTGTTGCAACAATCCAATTCTGCGAAACATCATACTTTTACTTTCACTCACTCCGGACTCGTATGAATTTCAAGCGATTTTAGCTGAGATTTCAACCCTGAGAAAAATCGACACCCGCCTTGAGACTTTCTTCCGCTCTTTATACTCTTCAATTTGTAACACCTGTCTATCCGAAATCGAAGTTAATGCCTACCTTTGGGAAAGAGACAGCTCAAGCGGTTTGCACCGCCTGACCTCAAAGCAAGTTCAATGCCCAAGCTGCGGTAGCGAGGGTTTCTTTTCCGTCACTGTTCAAGACTTTCAAAATCTCCAAAGATTACCTCCTCGTTCTCTCATCGAAACACAGGCAGCCAGCAAAGTCGTTGACAAAAATGATCCGGCATATGCTACGGTTATCGAATCTCTAAACGTTTATCCAACACGTGCTCTCTACGCCCTGATTACTTTGCTCAACAAATTGGATGAATTGGGCTTTACTCACCGCCAACTACAAATCTTGTACGGAACATTGATTGGCGTTTTTGATCTCAGCAATGGGTTATGGGCAATTTCGTCAAAACGTCATCGTCCCAAACAACTTTCCTTACCCACCCAATTCGTAGAAATGAATTTCTGGAAATCCTTGGAAAAGTCAGCCGAACTGTGGGCAATATCGATTCAGGAGGCTGACATTCACCCTGTCATCCTAACCGAGTTACCAGTACTTCCCCGCCAAGGCCAAATTGCGGTATTCCCTGGCCGTTTAAAAGAGTTGCTTCACAGCTTACCGGCCAAAGAGATCGTGGCTATTGTAACCGCCCTCCCCCGACCAAATCAAGCTTTCTGGACTCTCTCTGCAATTTGGAGTGGATGGTTGGAAGGCAAAGAAAAAGTAAAACCTTTGAAATCTGCTTTGCTTCGTAAGCGATATGATTGGGGATGGCATTGCCGAGCTTTAGCAGCTACCTTTCAAGAACTTTCCGAACACCTTCCCCAAAACATCTCTTGTTTTGCCCTGATCGAGGAATACGAAGCGAACTTACTGTCGGCAGCGCTATTCGCTGGGGATCATGCTGGCCTGCGATTAGAAAATCTGGCTTTAAGGAGCGAGCAAGGACGCGCTCAGATTTACTGGCGCATCTCTCCCCCGCCTTCTCAAAATCCGCTCTTATCTACCGAAGACCAGGTTCAACTTCTCTCCAAAGTCAAAGCTCATATAGCTGAAACCATTCAAAACCACATCCAAAACCTGCTTGAACCCGCCCACTTCTCCCAAATCCACGCTGCAGCTTTGGCAAGTGTTGTCCATTCTATCCATCCCACCAACCACAAAATCTTTCCTGCCAATTCGATCCTTGAAATTGCGCCTCTCAAAAGCATTGTGGATTATCCAAACTTTTTCCTAACCCTTTTCCAAGAAACCCTTGGAGCATTCCCCTCGCTGGTTTCCCTTGATGAAAACGAAAAAAGTCTGGAAAATCGTTCCTGGTGGATCGCTCAACCCCGTTTTGATCACCCGCCCATCTCAGACCAGATCGAAGAAAGTGTTTACCAGTATTTACTCAAACATCAATCAGGCACTTTTTTCCAGATCGATCAAGCTATTTGCATTTCATCCAGATCGCTCAGTGCACCATCCTTGATGCTCATCCGAGAGTGCCTTGATTCATACGGAAATTATGATGAAGCTACGCGATCTTGGAGCTTACGGAAGGAAGAAGAACCAACGAAACGCGCCGATGAGTTATCTGAAATCCAGAAGCACATTCTGGTATTCGGAAAAATGCTCGGTTTTACCATCCAGGACGAATCACCCCTGACTTGGCTCGACCAGACCGGTCGTCCTGTAGCATTCTGGTCGCTTCAGCATTCCGCTGCCATACACGCCTTGCTCAAGGTTTCTCAAACATCAGCGCTGCAAATCTATCTCGTACTTCCCGGCAGTCGAGTGAACTTGCTCCTTCACAAGATACAACGCTATCCCTTCCTGATGGACAGAATTGCCAAGCAAATCCATATTATCCGTTTTCGACAAATTCGTTGGCTGGCTTCTCAGCCTAGAATTAATCTGCCCCTTTTTGAAGAGTGGTTAACCACCGACCCAATCAAGTACCACAGTTCACAATTATCCCTCTGGTAGGTTAATAACCCCAAAACAACAACCCCACCGTGCCGTGTGCTGCGAAGTTTTGAACCTGCCTTCGCAGGTGGGTTCCTCCCCAAATGATCCGCCTTGGCTTCCGCCTATCGCGTCACATTTGTGAGCTTGGAACCCTTTTTGTGGGTGTTGGCCCAAAACCCGAGCACAGCATCACGAACACAGTAGGGTTAACATTCTTATACCATAAAATCTAAATCATGAGTAGAGTTTTTAGATTAAGACTTTTGCAAGTTTGGAGGATAAACGACTCGAATATGCAGCTCCTCCAATTGTTTCTCCTCAACGGGCGATGGCGCATCTGCCATAACATCTCTTGCTGCTTGATTTTTTGGAAAGGCAATCACTTCTCGAATATTGGGTTCGCCGGCCAAAATCATACAGATGCGATCGATACCCGGTGCAATTCCACCATGCGGTGGCGTGCCATATTCAAAGGCTTCTAACATATGACCAAATCGTGCCCGGGCAACTTCTAAATCCAGTCCAATTAACTTGAATACTTTTTCCTGTAGAGCTCGATCATGGATTCGGATAGAACCGCCACCGACTTCATAATTGTTCAACACCAGGTCGTATTGTTGACCCCGCGCCTTACTAGGATCAATATCTAAAAGAGGGATATCTTCGGGCATTGGGGCTGTAAAAAGATGGTGACTCGGATCCCATCTCTTTTCCTCTTCGTTCCAAACAACGTAAGGAAAATCGATCACCCAACAAAAAGCCAAAACATTATCATCAATGAGATTCAATTTTTCGGCCAAATAGACTCTCAACCGCCCAAGCGCCTCAAAGACAATTTCATCTTTATCGGCAACAAAGACCAGCAAGTCCCCTTCTTCGACTTGCATGCGCTCGAATAACTTTTTTTGTAATTCATGCGAGAGAAATTTGGCAAAAGTCGAACGAATTTCACCCTCCCGCGGCAAAGCGATATAAGCTAATCCCTTTGCCCCAAATTGTTTTACATACTCCGTCAGCTCATCAATTTGCTTTCGACTGTAATCTCCACAGCCCTTTATATTAATCCCCCGCACACTTCCCCCGCCGCGGATGGCTTGTTCAAATACTGCAAAGCCACATTCGGTTACAAGATCACTGACATTAATCAACTCCAATCCATACCGCAAGTCTGGATTGTCCTTTCCAAAGCGTTCCATAGCCTCCCGATAAGACAATCTAGGGAAAGGAGAAGCCAGTAGTCTCTTTTCCGGGACAACCGTTGCCACGAGTTTGGTGAATAAATCCTCCGTTAATTGCATAATATCTTCGCGCTCAACAAAAGACATCTCCAAATCTAATTGGGTAAATTCGGGTTGCCGATCGCCACGTTGATCCTCATCGCGAAAACAGCGTGCAATTTGAAAATAACGTTCTACCCCTGCGACCATCAGCAACTGTTTGAGCTGCTGGGGAGATTGTGGCAAAGCATAAAACTCTCCAGGATGCACCCTGGAAGGTACCAGATAGTCTCGCGCTCCTTCTGGGGTAGTCTTAAACAAGATCGGGGTTTCAATCTCCCAAAAGCCACGCTCATCCAGATAATCGCGAATAAACTTAACCACTCGGTGGCGTAATTCTAAATTTCGACGCATCTTTTCTCGTCGTAAATCCAGATAGCGATATTTCAGACGCGTATTTTCATCAGCCTCTTCATTTTTATTGATCAAAAACGGTGGTGTTTTGGCCGGGTTTAAGATTTGCACGGTCTGAGCATCTACCTCAATCTCACCGGTCGGTAAGAAGGGGTTTTCAGAGCCAGCCGGTCGGCGTCGCACAAGCCCCTCGACCTGAATAACCCATTCCATTCTCAACACATCGGCAGCGCGATGTGCTTCTGGAGCCGCATTAGAGTCAAATACAACCTGCGTAATCCCAAATCGATCGCGCAAATCGATGAAAGTTACTCCCCCATGATCACGACGACGATGTACCCATCCCGCCAGCTTGACCGTTTTCCCCACATCACTTGTTCTTAATTCACCACATGTATGAGTTTTATACATAAATCACTCCCATTAATGATTAGGTTCTTCTTCTGAATGTTCTTCTAAAAAGGTGACTTCGCCTCGATGACTTCTTTGGGTTAACTCGAAAAGGACAATTAGAGCCCGACAGCATTCTTTTCCAGCATTTCGCCAACGATGTTGTTGGTTGCCGAGAAACATCAAGGTATCTCCAGGCTCCAAAAGGTAACGAGCCCCTTCAATTTCATATTCAATCTGCCCTTCCAAGCAATACACAAACTCATTTCCCGAATGGCAAATCTTGAAACGCCCGCTCCCCCCTCCCGCCTCCAAAGTTAGCAAAAATGGCTGAATGCCTCCCGAAAATTGAGTACATCCCAACCCTTCCCAAATTCCTCTCAAAAACGGCATTTGCACATTTTGCTCTTTTTTACAAAAGACAACCTTTTCTTGAGAAACATTTTCCTGAAAAAACTGCCCCATTGGCACATTAAAGACCTCGGCTATTTTATACAGCGTGCCAATAGAAGGCGAGGTTAAATTTCGTTCAATGCGTCTTAAGGCATTCATCGAGATGCCGCTGCTTTTTGAAACCGCATAAAGAGACAATTTCCTATCCAGGCGCAATTCTTTAATTCGCTTACCCAAATTTAAAGCCATTTCAGTTAATTCCTGGCATATGTTATATCGAAACCCAGCCCAGTTCGATGGCAAAACTAAACGGTTATTATAACTCGAAATGGGAGGCATTATGACGTTTGTAATTGGGATTACAGAAGGATTATCCTTGTGAAATCTGTAACATTTACTATACTAATTGTATCAATAAATCCAAAGAGATGATCTTAAATAACAAAGGGACTTGGACGATGGACCGTACTGTTTTACCTACATTTGACCCCGTTCATGATGTTTTGCACTATGAGAAGAAACCGCTTGACGTTTTGTTTGCTCCGAAAAATGTCGCCTTAATCGGCGCTACCGAATCGCCAAATACCGTCGGACGAACAGTGTTATGGAATCTAATTAGTAGCCCGTTTGGTGGGGCGGTTTTTCCCGTCAACCCCAAACGCTCCAGCGTGTTGGGGATCAAGGCTTACCCATCAATTGCCGAGGTCCCCGAACCGGTCGATGTGGTTGTGGTAACCACACCTGCACCAACCATCCCGGAGATTATTCGGCAGTCAGTTGAAGTTGGAGTGAAAGGTGCGATTATTATCTCAGCTGGCTTTAAGGAAATTGGTCCCGAAGGGGCAGAGTTAGAACGTCAAATCCTGGAACATGCCCGCCGAGGCAACATGCGCATTATTGGGCCAAACTGTCTGGGTGTTATGTGCCCAATCACCGGATTCAACGCTACCTTTGCTTCAACGATTGCGCATAAAGGATCGGTAGGGTTTATCAGTCAAAGTGGAGCCTTGTGCACCGCCGTTCTCGATTGGAGCCTAAAAGTAAACGTCGGCTTTAGCGCTTTCGTTTCGGTGGGCTCTATGCTCGACGTTGGGTGGGGAGACTTAATATACTATCTTGGAGACGATCCCAATACAGATAGCATTGTTATCTACATGGAGACAATTGGAGATGCCCGAGCATTTCTATCAGCCGCGCGTGAAGTGGCATACATTAAGCCAATCATCGTCATAAAGCCCGGTCGTACAGCAGGAGCTGCTAAAGCCGCCGCGTCCCACACTGGATCGTTAACCGGCAGCGATGAAGTGCTCGAAGCTGCTTTCCGCCGCAGTGGCGTCTTACGGGTAAACTCAATTGCCGAGCTGTTCTACATGGCTGATGTGTTAGCGAAGCAACCTCGTCCGAAAGGTCCGCGCTTGACAATTTTGACCAATGCTGGTGGACCTGGTGTGATTGCAACGGATGCATTACTTATGAATGGCGGCCAACTAACTGAACTTAGCCTGGAAACAATGGAAGCTCTCGATCAAATCCTCCCTCCCGTCTGGAGTAAAAATAACCCGATCGATATCATCGGAGATGCTAGTCCAGAACGCTACGCCAAAGCCCTTGAGGTAGCCGCCAAAGATCCCAATAGCGATGGCTTACTGGTCATACTTACTCCCCAGGCAATGACAGATCCCACTAAGACGGCTGAACAATTAGTGCCTTACGCACAAAGCCTTGGAAAACCCATTT
This sequence comes from Anaerolineales bacterium, assembly GCA_034434515.1. GTDB lineage: Bacteria > Chloroflexota > Anaerolineae > Anaerolineales > UBA4823 > NAK19. The sequence goes on from DAOTZA010000043.1 coordinate 50,047, forward strand.
TAGCCAGTTGGATGGGAGGCGAGGAAGTCGAGGAAGGAGCTCGTATCCTGACTCGAGCAAAAATCCCTAATTTCCCGTATCCCGATACGGCCGCCAGAATGTTCAACTATATGGCCCAGTTTGCCGAAAACCTTGCCAGTTTATATGAAACCCCTCCGTCTAATAACACCGATGTAACTGCTGCGCTAAACAAAGAAGCTGCCGCCAGGATCATTGACAAGGTACGTCAGGAAGGACGCACTCTCCTAACGGAATACGAGTCCAAGCAAATCTTGAGCTGCTACCAGATTCCGGTCGTCCAAACCCTGATTGCCGATAACGAAGAACAGGCTGTTCATTTCGCCAATCAAATTGGTTATCCGGTGGTTCTAAAACTGCACTCCGAGACCATTACCCACAAAACCGATGTTGGTGGCGTGCAATTGAACCTTCAATCAGATGAAGAGGTACGCCGGGCTTTCCAGGCAATCAAAACCTCCTTGCATACCAAAGTAGGCGAGAAATCTCAGGATGGTAAACCTCACTTCCTGGGTGTTACCGTTCAGCCCATGATTTCTCCCGAAGGATATGAAATTATCCTTGGAAGTAGTGTGGATCCACAATTTGGGCCAGTGTTGCTATTCGGTTTAGGTGGACAATTAGTTGAGGTATTCAAAGATCGTGCCCTGGGTTTGCCGCCATTAAACGCCACTTTAGCCAGACGCATGATGGAACAAACGAAGATCTATAAAGCCCTCAAAGGGGTAAGGGGACGGAAATCCGTTGATCTCACCGCTCTGGAGCAACTGCTGGTGCGTTTTAGCCGCTTGGTCACCGATAATCTATGGATCAAGGAGATGGACATCAACCCCTTATTAGTGTCCCCCGATCGGATTATCGCCCTCGATGCACGTGTGGTGATACACGAACCGTATCTTAGAGAGGATCAATTACCAAAATTGGCCATCCGTCCCTATCCAACCCAATATGTAACAAGCTGGACAGACAAATTCAATTGTACCTATACAATCCGTCCAACCCTGCCCGAAGATGAACATCTCCTGGTCAAGTTCCACGAAAATCTCTCCGATCGCACAGTCTATTTGCGATACTTGCACCCTATGCTATTGAGTCAACGGGCAGCTCACGAGCGCCTAGCTCGTATTTGCCATGGAGATTATGACCGAGAAATTACCCTGGTAGTCGAACAGGAAGAATGTGAGAGTGGAGAAAGGCGCATTGTCGGAGCCGGACGTCTGAGTAAAATTCACTCCCTTGACGAAGCTCGCTTTAGTATCCTCATTAGCGACCTGTACCAGGGAAAAGGAATCGGAACAGAGCTAATGAAACAGATTCTCCATGTGGCGCGGGAAGAAAAGTTACGCCGCATCGAGGGAATCATTACACCCGATAATGAGGCAATGAAACATCTCGTCCAAAAAATGGGCTTCACCCTTCGGCCAATTAACGAAAACAAACATTTATGCGCCGAGATCTACATTCAATAGCCTCTCTAGTAACCTGACCTGAAAAGAGATGGGTTCTCTGCTAGACAGAGAACCCATTTTGATTTTGCAGGAATAGCTGACGCTATATTCGAAAATCACCCAGAATATCAACTTTTTCACCCTCTACGCTCTAAACCTCGCCTTCGTTTGAGTGATACAATATTGCTCTCAATTATTTTTTAATGCTTGCGAGGTATGTTGGAATGTTCTGGATCAGGAAATGGTTACTTTTTTCACTTTGGCTCGGGATGCTGGTAAGCTTAAGCGCGTGTGCAAATTCGAGTCCCACAGCGTTACCCCAACTTTCCAGTTCTGACGCTTCGGTCAAGAACACCACTGGAGTCATCGTCGAAGGGAGAGTCATCCCAAAAACTTTTGTTAATCTTTCTTTTCAAGTTAGTGGTAAAGTCAGTGAAATTCTGGTCAAAGAAGGGCAGCAGGTAAAAAGAGGAGATATCCTGATAAGGTTGGGCAATCGAGCTGAAGTGGAAGCTGATGTTGCCCGCGCTGAATTAGAGCTTTTGAATGCTCAGCAAGCTCTCGATGATCTCATCAACAACCACTTAATTGAACGTTCAAAAGCCTTAGAAGCTGTTGCCAGAGCCAATGAAAAAGTCCGTGACGCAAAATATCAACTCGATAATTTTACTGTTCCTCAGAATCAACAAAGGTTGGATGCTGTAGAGGCAGTAAAGATTATGGAGGAACGCCTCGATCAAGCTCGTCTCGCTTTTGAGCCATATAAAAACGATTCGTTGCTCAACGATACTCGTAAAAAGTTAAAAGAAACTCTGGACAATGCCCAGAGTGACTACAACGCAGCGGTTAAACGGCTGAATTATGAAGTAGCGCTTGAAGCAGCAAAGGCAGAATTGCAACAAGCCTTAGATCATTGGGCGGCGGTAAAAGATGGACCCGATCCTCAGCAATTAGCCCTTGCTAAAGCCAGAGTGAACGCAACCGAGAAAGCTCTTCTGGCTGCTCAAGCCCGTTTAGAGAATTTGGAGCTTCGGGCTACCATTGATGGAACAGTTGCGAAAATCAATGCAGTGGTCGGAAGTCAGGTAACCCCTAATTTGGTCGTCATCACCTTAGCTGATCTCTCATCCTGGTATGTGGAAACTGACAATCTTACCGAAGTTGAGGTTGTGGATATTGAACCTGCACAAATGGTCACAATTGTCCCCGATGCAATCCCTGAATTAACCTTGCAAGGAAAAGTAGAAAGTATCAGTCAGGTCTTTGAAGAGAAAAATGGTGATATCACCTATACCACAAAAATACTTTTAGTAGCGTACGATTCGCGCCTGCGCTGGGGCATGACGGTTTTAGTCACGTTCCAAAAATAATCATTCTGGGGTAAAATCGGGGAAATCCTGTTAGCATTGAGAGTCTTAGACGGAGGCGTTCTTGTCTTCCTTGCGTAAATTCGCCAAAATCATCGGTTTATTTATCATAAACATTGTTGTACTCGTAACAGTGGGATTTGCGGTTTATCTCGGATGGTTACGGTTTACCCATCAAACCTATCCAGTTTTGGCATCGGATGCGGCATCCTTACCCCTTGAGTCCAATCCATCTGGTCAAACAGACCAAGAAACAATCCAACCTACCTTACCCACTGCTTCTCAAATATCACTGGAGCGAAACATATCCCGTCGCGCAACCTATCTGACGATTATCCCCCAACGTCCCCCCACGGAGGTTCTTACCTATACGGTCAAATCCGGTGACACCCTGTTTACGATCGCTGAACGATACAATATTAAACCGGCTACCCTTTTATGGGGAAACTACGAAGTCTTACAAGATAACCCTCATTTTCTCAAACCCGGTCAAATCTTAAATATTCTACCAGTTGACGGCACCTATTATCAATGGCAAGAAGGGGATACGATAGAAAAAGTCGCCCAATTCTTTAAAACAGATGCTCAAAAAATCCTCGAATTTTCCGGAAATAATATCGATCTGACAAAAGTTAATGAACCGAATTCAGGTATTGAGCCTGGCACCTGGATCGTTGTTCCAGGTGGAAAACGAGCGATAAAAGACTGGGGACCTCCAGCAATTACACGCAAGAATCCAGCCTCCGCCCGTTTTTATGGCTCAGGTTCTTGCGGTGAGGTTTATGAAGGCGCAGTCGGTTCGGGCAGTTTTGTCTGGCCAACCACCGAACGGACGATTTCAGGCTATCGATATGATCCTACCGTTCACCCGGCGATCGACATTGCCGGGCAAATTGGCAACCCTGTCTTTGCAGCGGATGCCGGCGTGGTGGTTTACTCTGGCTGGAGTGATTTCGGTTACGGTTATCTCATCGTGATTGACCATGGGAATGGATGGCAATCTGCTTATGCGCACTTAAATTCGATTGCAGCCGGGTGTGGCGTCAGCGTTTTTCGTGGCGGTGTCATTGGAACCCTAGGCAACTCTGGCAATTCAACCGGCCCCCATTTACATTTTGAATTGATCTTTAACGGAGCGAAAGTCAACCCGCTTGAATTTATCCAGTAACAAGGATAAGCAGCTTCGGCGTAATAAAAATCCTTTGGATTGCCATCTGCAGAATCCTTGAGAATCAATTACAATTCAATATATTTCATTTGGAGGTTCTTAAAATGAGTGCTCAATTTTCTTCAGAGATCACCAGCGATGATAAATTATGGGCTGCTTTAGGATATATTTTTTCTCCCATCATCCCTATCATCTTGCTTTTGATGGAAGAAAAGAAAAATCGCCCCTTCATCAAGTTTCATGCTGTACAAGCCATCGCAGCTTTCGTTGTGATCTTTCTTCTTGCTACCATTACTTTCGGTTGCGGTTCTATCATCGTCCTGGTTATGTTCTACTGGGCATATAAAGCCTATCAGGGCGAATATGTTGAAATTCCCGTCATAACCAATTTCATCAAAAACCAGGGTTGGGTTTAGACTAAACTCGCACAAGGATCGAACCAATGGGCTTTTCAAAAATAATGATCAGCCCTATGGTTTCGTTTAACCTATGCAAAGTCGCATAACTATTATATAATCAATTTAGAAAAAACAAAATAGAACTGCAGGGGAGAGGCTCAAACGTGAGCGCCGAAGGGGCAAGTTCAGTAGATAGGCGAGCTGGACGAAACTCTCAGGCAAAAGGACCCTGCAGGGATGACCTCTGGAAAGTCTTCCTATCCCAAAGATAGGTTGCACCGACGGGGCAAACGGAGAACCAACTTCCGTGAATCTCTCAGGTCAAAGACAGAGGCGCGCGAAAGGTTTCGTGCGCCTTATTCTTTTCTAACCCCATTCATTTTTCTTCAGGAGGTACCGATGAACATTCCATCTGACTTAAAATACACCAAAAATGACGAATGGCTGCGTGTGGACGGAAATCAAGGCACAATTGGGATTACCGATTATGCCCAAGAACAACTCTCCGATATCGTCTTTGTTGAGATTCTGGTCAACGAAGGAGACGAAGTCAAACAAGGTGACACCTGCGCCACTGTCGAAAGTGTAAAAGCTGCTGCAGATGTCTACATGCCCGTCAGTGGCAAAGTCATTGCCATTAATCAAGCTCTCCCCGATAAACCCGAAACCGTCAACAGCGATCCCTACGGGGACGCCTGGATGGTCAAGATTGAAATCACCAATCCTGCTGAAGTCGAACAGTTGATGGATGCCGCTGCTTATCAAGCCCATTTGGCAGAAAAAGAGTAGGAGGAGCGATGTTTCTTCCCCATACCGATAAAGAACGTCAAGAAATGCTGGCAACAATTGGCGTAAATAGCATCGAGGAGTTATTTGCTGCAATCCCTGAAAAGTATCGCTTCCCCGACCTGAATTTACCCTCCGCCCTCACCGAGATGGAAGCTCAGGAGGTAGTCTCTGACTTAGCATCATGGAACGATAATCTCAAAGAGATGATCTGCTTCCTCGGAGCAGGGGCATATAACCACTATGTGCCGGCCGTAGTGGATGCCATTATCCGTAGAGGGGAGTTCCTTACTGCTTATACCCCTTACCAGGCTGAAGTCTCTCAAGGTACGCTTCAAGCCATATTCGACTATCAAAGCTTAATGACCGCGCTGACCGGCATGGATGTATCGAATGCCTCCCATTATGATGGGGCAACAGCCGTAGCAGAAGCGATTACCATGGCAAATGCCCACTTTCGCGGCAAACGAAACCGCGTCATCCTTTCCCCTGCCCTGCATCCCCATTATCGGCAGACAACCAGGACCTATCACGCCAATACAGGCATTCAATTCATCGGGGATGATCCAGGAGCTGACCTTCAAGCTCACCCCAATCATCTCGCCGATCTCCTGGACGCAAACACCGCCCTGGTCATCGTACAATACCCGGACTTCTTTGGCCGAATCTATGATTACACCCAACTGGCTGAAAAAGTTCATCAAGCTGGGGCTCTTTTTGCAGTCTCGGTAAATCCGATTGCGCTGGGTCTGCTTAAAGCGCCAGGCGAGTTTGGTGCCGATATCGTTACCGGTGAAGGACAACCCTTAGGGATTCCTCTTTCGTATGGCGGTCCCTATTTAGGGATATTCACCACCCGCAAAGAATTTGTCAGAAAAATGGCCGGCCGTTTGGTTGGCGAGACCGTTGATAACCGCGGTCAAAAAGCCTACGTCCTGACTCTCACCGCCCGCGAACAACACATCCGCCGCGAAAAAGCCACCTCGAATATTTGCACCAATCAGGGGCTCATGGCGCTGGCAGCGGCTGTCTACCTTAGCCTGGTTGGCAAGCACGGTCTCCGTCAAGTTGCTGAGCTTTGCTATCACAAAGCTCACTACGCAGCTCAAAAAATCGCTGCCATTGAAGGTTTTTCCCTATGGTCGAACGCTCCCTTCTTCAACGAGTTTGTGGTCAAAACACCATTGCCTCCCCCAGAATTAAACGAAAAGCTACTTGAATACGGGATCGTTGGTGGTTATGACCTTGGTCAAGATTATCCTGCGTTGAAAAACCACCTCATGTTCGCTGTAACCGAGATGAACAGTAGAGAAGAAATTGATTATCTGGTATCAACGCTTGTGGAGGTGTGTCATGCCTGAACCGGATCTGTGTGAAATTTCCGTCCCTAATCGAATTGGATTTCGTTTTCCAGAAGTCGATGTACCCAAAGCTGCTTTGCCAGAGGGTCTCGTTCGAGAGATTTTGCCCCTCCCAGAGTTGTATGAAGTAGATGTAGTTCGACGCTACACGCGCCTTTCCCAGCTCAATCACTCGATTGATACCGGATACTATCCCCTTGGATCATGTACGATGAAATACAACCCCAAGATAAACGAAGAGATGGCAAGACAAGCAGGTTTTGCCGCTGTTCATCCACTTCAACCGATTCAATCGGTGCAAGGCTGTCTGGCATTGATGTACGATCTTCAGGAGTGGTTGAAGGAAATTGGCGGCTTTGCCGGAGTTACCCTTCAACCGGCCGCTGGCGCCCAAGGGGAATTAACCGGTATCTTAATCATTCGCGCCTATCACCAGGATCGAGGCGATCTCAAGCGGACAAAAATACTTATTCCCGATTCTGCGCATGGCACTAACCCGGCGACTTCTGCTATGAGTGGGATGACCGTTGTTGAAATCAAATCTGACTCTCGTGGCAATGTCGATTTGGACGCTCTACGAGAACATTGTGACGACACCTTAGCCGGTCTCATGTTGACTAACCCGAACACGCTTGGGTTGTTCGATGAAAACCTCGAAGAGGTGATTCGGCTTGTGCATGAATCTGGTGGCCTGGTCTATGGGGATGGGGCAAACATGAACGCCCTGCTTGGAATTGTTCGACCTGGCGACATCGGCATCGATGTTTTACATTACAATCTGCATAAAACCTTTTCAACTCCCCATGGTGGCGGTGGACCAGGTTCAGGTCCTGTTGGAGTCCGCTCTCATTTAGTGGACTTTCTGCCCTCTCCCATTGTAATGATCACCGATGAAGGTGATGATGAGACCCCTCCGATCTACGGGTTCTACACACCACCAAAAACCATCGGACGGGTAAAGTCTTTTCATGGGCACTTTGGGATGATGGTCCGCGCCTATACATATATGTTGATGCACGGAAAAGAAGGCTTACGCAAAGTCTCAGAACACGCGGTTCTCAATGCCAACTATCTCCTTGCCCGACTACGTCATGTTTACCACGTGCCTTATGACCGTATCTGTATGCATGAATTTGTCGCCGAAGGACGCTGGGACGATGCGCCTGAAATACGCGCCCTGGACATTTCCAAACGTCTCATGGACTTTGGTTTCCACCCACCAACCAACTACTTTCCACTGATTGTCCATGAAGCCTTGATGATCGAACCCACCGAAACCGAAAGCAAACAAACCCTTGACGCTTTCGTGGATGCCTTAATCACCATTGCCGAAGAAGCACGCACAAATCCTGAAATTCTCAAAACAGCCCCCCACCGAACCCCGGTTGGCAGAGTGGATGAGGTAAAAGCCGCCAAAGACTTGATCCTGGCTTGCGGTGTTGGTGTAGAAGAAGATTAACAAAATAAGCTCATGTCAGTAACTTCCGCAGAAGTATCGTCTCTGCGGAAGTTTCTTTTTAAACAGATTTGACAACCAACTGATTTAATCCCTTAAACCCCTTCAAACTGAAGTAAAATTACTTTTCGTCTGAGAAGACTATGGACAAAACAAAACGCTTTTTATTTGTAAAACCCCGTAAAACGGTCGAAGTTACCCTACCGGATGGTCGGACGATTCGCGGCCCTCGAAACGCTCCAATTCGAGATTTTTTCGCATTGCTCCAAGACGAGAAAATCCCCCCAATTGTTGGGGCAATAGTGAACGATGAGCTTCGCGAATTAACCTATCCGGTAAAAATCGATTCAACCGCTCGCCCAATTACAATGGGCGAAGCAGACGGAATGCGCATCTATCGGCGTTCCTTAACCATGTTGCTAGAGACAGCTTTTCATAAACTCTATCCCAACGCTTATCTCACGATTGATCACTCAGTTTCGTCAGGCGGCTATTTCTGTCAGGTTTTCAATCGCCCCCCATTATCGGATACAGAACTTCAAAAACTAGAAGAGACCATGCGCCACATGGTGGCTGCCGACCTTCCCTTAATCCGCACTGAAATCCCCCTGCATGAAGCGATCCAGTACTTCGCATCAATAAACGCCGATGACATGGTACGATTGCTCAAGTGGCGGCGAAAACCATATGTGACCCTGTACGAACTGGACGGTTTTCGCGATTATCACCATGGCTACATGGTACCTACGACAGGATATCTAAAGTGGTTCGCCCTCAGTCAAACCGATGGCGGCTTCACGTTGCGATTTCCTCGTCGTCACGCTCCAACCCAACTCCTGCCTCTTCCAAGCTATTCCAAACTCCTTGAAGCTTTTCGCCAGTATGGAGACTGGTTAGATCGTTTAGGCATCGGCAATGTTGGCGCCCTGAACGACGCTATTGACGCCAATCGGGCAGCCGAGATCATTCTCGTCTCTGAAGCCTTACACGAACAGATGGTCTCGAACATTGCTTCGATGATTTTGGAGTGTCAAGATAAAGTCCGCGTGATTCTGGTTGCCGGTCCATCATCCTCTGGCAAAACCACTTTCTCAAAACGTCTTGCCATTCAATTGCTTGCGCGAGGTCTCGCACCGTTTCCTCTTGAAATGGATAATTATTTCGTCAATCGCGAAGACACTCCGCGAGACGAAAACGGAAATTATGATTTTGAATCGGTTAATGCCCTAAAATGGCAACAATTGGACCAAGATCTTTCCAACCTCATCGCCGGGCGAGAAGTACAACTACCGCGCTATGATTTCAAAAGCGGCACAAGCCATCCCGGGGATATTGTTCAACTATCTCATAACCATATAATTATTCTGGAGGGAATTCACGGGCTTAATCCAAAACTATTTCAATTTGTGCAAGAAAACCAAATCTTTCGCATCTATGTATCCGCCTTAACACAATTGAACCTGGATCGTCACAATCGAGTGTCAACTACCGATACACGCTTGATCCGTCGCATTGTCCGTGATTCGCGCGAGCGCGGCTATAATGCTCAACACACCATCCGCATCTGGGAATCGGTGCGAAGAGGGGAAAAACGATATATTTTCCCTTACCAAAACAACGCCGATGTCATGTTCAACTCAGCATTGGTCTATGAGCTGTCGGCATTAAAACCCCTTGCTGAACCGCTTCTGCGTCAGGTTCCCCATGGCACCCCGGAATATATTGAGGCAAAACGTCTGCTCGCCTTCTTAGAATGGTTCTTACCGCTAGATAGCAATCTTGTCCCTGACAACTCGATTTTACGGGAATTCATTGGCGGCTCAATTTTGAAAGAATTCAAACTCTGGAACAATCACTGACAAACCGCGTTATCTCGAAAACAAACATGTTCGAATTTCAGTTAATAGCCACCGATGGAAATGCCCGAGTTGGATCATTCTGCACTCCTCATGGAGAAATTCCCACCCCTATCTTTGCTCCTGTTGGAACTCAGGCGACGGTCAAATCTCTTACTCCCAAACAATTGGAGGAAATTGGCGCCATTTTAGTCCTCGCCAATACCTATCACTTGTTCCTTCGCCCCGGCGATGAACGTATTGCCCGCCTCGGTGGATTACACCAGTTTATGAATTGGAGAAAGCCCATCCTCACCGATTCGGGTGGTTTTCAAGTATTCTCATTAGCAAAAATCAATCACATCGATGAAGATGGCGTGACCTTTAAGAGCCATATTGATGGCTCTTTTCAACGATTAACCCCCGAAAAATCGATTGCCATCCAGGAAAACTTAGGGGCAGATATTATTATGGCATTTGACCAGTGTCCTCCTCCTTATGACCGAGAACTCAACGAACAAGCATTAGAACGCACCCATGCCTGGGCGGAGCGTTGTTTAAAGGCAAAAACTCGCTCCGACCAGGCTCTATTTGGCATCGTGCAAGGAGGAGTTTTTGAGGATTTGCGCAAAAAATCTGCTGAATTTATTGCTTCACTAAACTTACCCGGTAACGCCATCGGGGGATTATCGGTCGGAGAGACTAAGGAAGAAATGTTTCGCGTCCTTGAGTTGATCGACTCAATTTTACCCAAGGGCAAACCGCGCTATTTAATGGGGGTTGGCACGCCGTACGATATTGTTCAAGGTGTGGCCCGCGGGATTGATATTTTCGACTGCGTCTTACCGACCCGTTTGGCGCGTCATACCACCGCTCTCCGTAGAAAAGATCGTCTGAATCTGGTAAACGCCATATACACCGAAGATTCTCAACCCATTGATGACTCTTGCGAGTGCTACACCTGTCAAAATTTTTCCAGAGCTTACCTGCGTCATCTAATTCTTGCCAAAGAAATGTTGGCCGCCACCCTGTTGTCCATTCACAACGTTTACACCCTCCTAAAATTAACCCAAGAAATCCGTCAGGCAGTCCTTATGAAATCTTTTAACACCTTACTCGAGGAATTTCAATCATTATGACACTATGGCAATCAATTTTACTGGGCATCCTCCAAGGGCTAACCGAATTTATTCCCATCTCATCCTCTGCCCATCTCGCCTTGTTACCTTACTTTTTTAGCTGGCAAGTTTCTCCAGATATCGATTTCATTTACAACATCCTGGTTCAGTTTGCAACCCTTGGTGCAGTCTTTGCTTATTATTGGCAAGACCTTTGGAACCTATTCCAATCGGTCTTGCTTAATCTGGCAAAAGGTGCTATCTGGCGGAATCCAGATAGCCGGCTTGCCTTGGCTCTAGTAATCGGGACATTGCCGGTTGTTGTAATTGGTTATCCGCTCAAAGACCTGGTTGAACAAGCCTTTAACCAACCTCTTTGGGTGGGTGTTGCATTACTAATAACCTCCCTCCTCCTGTTTCTCTCTGAGAAGCGCTTCAAAACCAATCCCAAAAGCCACCCACTCACCCTGATAGATGCTCTTGTGATTGGACTTTGGCAGACCCTGGCGATCTTTCCCGGCATCTCACGTTCCGGAGCAACCATAGCTGGAGGGCTATTTCGCAATCTCGATCGCCAACAAGCGACCCGATTCTCCTTTTTGCTGTCTATCCCCGCTCTAACCGGCGCCGGCGTCGTTTCGCTCCTGGATCTGATTCGCTTACCGAATTTCACCCAATTTCTCCCGGTAATCCTGCCGGGCTGCCTGGTTGCCCTGGTTGTAGGATACTTCTCGATCTACTGGCTGGTTAGATATGTTCAGAATCATCCCCTGTATATCTTTTCTATATATTGCTTGATTTTAGGTATAATCGTAATCCTCAGTATAATTCTATGAATACGATGCCTTCCTTATTCCTTCAAGCAACTTAACATGAGAATATTATTTATCGTCAATCCTATCTCCGGACGGGGAGCCGGTGAACGTGCTATCCCCTTTATTCAAAACTTTATCGATAAAAACCATCTCACAGGGTCGATCATTGTCACCCAATACCCTGCTCACGCGATTGAGATTGCATCCCAAAAGGCTCGAGATTTTGATATCCTTGTCGCCACCGGTGGAGACGGAACATCAAATGAAGTGATCAATGTTCTAATGCAAGCAAAATCACATGGGACAGTAATGCCGGCTTTAGGGGTATTAAGCGTTGGCAGAGGGAACGATTTTGCCTTTGGCATTGGCGTACCCAAAGGATTGGAAAAGGGCTTCGCGGTGTTGCTCAACCATCAGGTGCGCTCCATTGATATTGGCTTTATTCAAGGCGGTGACTATCCTCAGGGACGCTTTTTCGGGAACGGTGTGGGCATTGGGTTTGATGCTGTGGTTGGTTTTGTCGCTGCTCGTAGTCGCCTGACCGGATTTTTATCCTATATCGTAGCAGCGATCAAAACGGCGTTTATTTTCTTTACCGCTCCTTTGCTGGAGCTTCAATTCGATCAAAAGACTCAAACTGTCCCCGCCCTGATGGTATCGGTTATGAATGGCAGGCGCATGGGAGGTGGATTTATGATGGCACCCCATTCCCTCAATAACGACGGTCTCCTCGATGTTTGTATCGTTCAAGAAGTACCCAAAGCTCAAATTTTCGCCTTAATTCCCCACTTTCTGCGCGGTTCGCAATTCTCCAAAAAAAGTGTCTTTCTCGAGCAAACCAGAACCCTACAGGTAACCGCCATTAAAGGTTCTTTACCCATACATGCAGACGGAGAGACCATCTGCACCGAGGGAAAATCTGTCTCAATTCAAAATCTCCCAAACGCTCTCCAGGTAGTGGTGCCACGATGATCCCCCAAACTGTTGCTTTTCCCATCACTCGTTTTTTGAACTTTATCATTCGGCAAGGCAGTTCAATCGTCCTCGACATTGATGCTGCCGATCTCAACAAAGTTCCCCGAAAGGGCCCCCTAATCATTGCTACGAACCATATCAATTTCATCGAAGTCCCCGTGGTTTATACGCATCTTCAACCCCGCCCGATCACGGGTTTGGTAAAAGTTGAAACCTGGAATAATCCGTTGATGGGCTTGCTATTTGACTTATGGGGCGGCATTCCTGTACGGCGCGGGGAGGCAGATGTCACTGCTGCTAAACGCTGCCTGGAAGCGCTGAAAGCAGGGAAGATTGTCGCGGTTGCTCCTGAGGGCACCCGCAGCGGAGATGGACGACTACGCAAGGGGAATGCCGGCATTGTCTTCCTTGCAATGAAATCTCACGCTCCAATTCTGCCTATCGCGTTTTACGGTGCAGAGCAATACTGGCAAGACCTCCGCAATTTGAATAAAATCCCCTTTCGTATCCGAGTGGGACGACCTTTTATGATCGATGTTCCCGAGAAAGTGATTAACCAGAGAATCCGCAACCAGATCGCGGATGAAATCATGATTCAAATTGCCTTACTTTTGCCTTCATCGTACCATGGATATTATGCAGGGCGAGTGAGTGAAAAACCCAAATATCTAAAACCTCTTGTCGCGGACTTCGAAGTAAGAGAACTTTCCATTTCGAATTGAGAGAATTCCTATAGATTAACCTTCAAAAGCGAAACACTTTCCGTTATACTTAGCGCAAGATGGATAAAGAATCACACACCACGCCCTTATTACCTGAAATGTCCAACAAAAAACGGCGGTCTGCCAGCGGTCAACCGCTATTTGTTTTGGCAGTTTATAGTTGGACATTTCCAATTGCGATCCTGATAGCTTTTATCGCTGGCATCTTCCTCGGATATTTCGTACGCCCAGGCTCGAATCCTGGCCAAGCCGCTCAACCAACCGCTGTTCAAAATCAAAACAACACCGCTCAAAACGAAGCTTCGCGGCAACAAATGCTGGCTTTGCTTGCCGAGCAAACCAGAAATACCATTGGCAATGAGCAAGCACCGGTTCGAATGTACGAATTCAGCGATTTTCGTTGTCCTTATTGCGCCAGATATAACCTCGATACGGGCAAGAAAATTTTTTCTAAATATGTTGATACCGGAAAAGTTTATTTAGGTTTTGTGCACCTGGCAATTCTTGGTGAAGATTCCGTACGGGTTGCGCTTGCCAGCGAATGCGCTGCAGAACAACAAAGATTTTGGGAATATCACGACCTCCTTTTCGCGCAACGCCAAGGCGGACAAAACCCAGACTACAGCAACGAAAACCTGAAATCCCTTGCTCAACAACTCAACTTAGATATAAAAGCTTTCTCCGAGTGCCTCGACTCAGGTCGTTACACCTCAACCGTGCTCCAACAAACTCAATTCGCCCGTCAGATAGGTCTTACCAGCACCCCATCCTTTCTTATCAATGGAAAAGCAATCATTGGCGCTCAACCGTATGAAGTGTTTGAAGAGGTCATTGAAGAAGCCCTAAAAGAGAGCGCTCAATAAGGCTATCATGATGCCACCTCCAATACCTTAGCGCCTTTAATCTTACGATTTTTTAAGTCCAAAATCGCTTGATTTGCCTGATCAAAAGGATAAATTTGAACCTCCGGGCGGATGTCTTCTCCGGCTATTAATCGTAAGCATTCCTCAACATCCCGGCGCGTGACATTGGCAACGCTTTTGATTTCTTTTTCCATCCACAATTGGGAAGGATAATCCAGTTCGGTTAAGAGATGGCGATCGAAATCTTCTTTGCGGATGGCATTAATCACCAGGCGACCTCCTGGAGCAAGATTTCGCAGGGCTTCCAACACAGGTTTCCAGGCAGGGGTGGTATCAATGATAGCATCAAGGGCTTTCGGCGATGCTTCCTCGATAGCACCTGCCCAAACCGCCCCAAGTTTTTGGGCAAATTCTCGCTCACCCACACTACGTGAGAAAACATATACCTCGCTTTCCGGAAATATGGCTTTGGTCATCATGAGCACAAGGTGTGCCGAAGCACCAAAGCCAGTCAAACCCAATCTCATCCCGTTTCTTAATTCTGTAAGCCTTAAGGAGCGGTATCCGATTGCTCCGGCACACAAAAGTGGCGCAGCCTGATAGGCATCCAGGTTTTCAGGAATCGAATAAGCAAAGTTCTCATTTACCACCATATATTCAGCATAACCACCAGGAGCATCTCGTCCGGTTGCTTTAAATTCCCCACAAAGGTTTTCCTCACCCCGCAAACAAAAAGTGCATCTTCCACAAGCCGCATAGATCCACGCCACCCCAACCCAATCACCGATCTGAAATTTCTGCGCAAGTTTTCCTCTCTCAACCACTTGCCCAACAACCTGATGACCTGGCACCATCGGTAATAGCGGTGGAGCAGCTCGACCTTCAATCTCATCGATCTCGGTATGACAAACCCCACAAGTTTCAACCTTAATCAATATCTGATCGGCACCAGGCTGCGGAACGGGCAACTCAATCATTTTCAACGGAGCCAAATCGTCTTTAATAGGAGTAATCCGCTCAATGACCCAGGCTTTCATTCCTACCTCCACGGCGACGGATATTGTACAAACCAGGTTTATAACATTCGCCAGTAATTTCGGTGGCGTTTATACCAGGTTACTCCAATGGCTTCCATATCCGACTTGCTGGCAAGATTCTTTTCATCCACTTGAACAACTTCGACGTGCTCAAAGGGATACTGTCGGACTGCCTTTTGTAACTCCGTATAGAGAATTACATTTGCTCCAGACCCCCAATATTCGGGTAATAAGCCAGCTCCATTCACATTTAACCACTTCGTCCTGCGTTTCTCCAACCATAACCAAAACCACCCGATAGGAAAAATTCTACCTTTTGCCTTTTGTAATCCTCTCGAAATGTCGTGATAAGAGATCAAAAAACCGATCACTTTTTCCCCCTTCATTACTACCTTGACCAGAGGTGGATCGGCGATACTGATAATCGAGTGTGCAATCATTTCTAATTCTTTCTCGGTCGGTGGAACAAAACTGTAATTTTGGGCAAAAGCTTCAGCATGTACTCTGGCAACAATTGGAATCCACGCTTTCATCTCCTCTTTGGAGGTAAAATTTTTTACGTGAAAGCCCCTCTTTTCCTTAACTTTTGCGGCTATGCGTAAGATTCGTTCGGGAAATTGGTGATCTGCTCGCACATAACCAGAGAGATGATCGGTATCCTTCTCGAAACCCACTGCTTTTATGAGACGATCATAATAAGGATAATTATAAGGCATCGATAAGGCTGGCAAACGCTCAAAGCCTTCAACCAGCACCCCTCCCGCCTGCGAGCCCAATAATCCCTTGGGGCCAATCACTCTCCCCAGTCCACGCTGCTTCGCCCAATCGAAGATCGTCTCAAACAACGCCTGAGAGACCCGCTCGTCATCAATGGAGTCAAAAAAGCAAAAAATTGCATCTTTTGCTTTGCGAAAATGGTTATGCCGCCGATTTTCCTGCACGCCAATCCGTCCAACTACCTTACCATCCTCCAACGCCAGAAAAAAATCCGCCTGGGAGTGCTCATAAAAGGGATGTCGCCGAGGATCTAAATTCTTCTCCATCTCATTCCAAAGCGGTGGCACCCAATATGGCGATGCGCGATACAGTTCAAAGGGAAAAGCGATAAATCTCTTCACCCACTCTCGATTGGCGAGCTCGACTTTAATCACTTTCATCTATATCTCCTCTTTGGAAAGGTTATGGGGTAGGTGTCGGGGTTTGGGTTGGTGTAAGCGTGGGTGTTCCCGTTGCTGTTGGCGTAAAGGTTGGGAGCGCTGTCGGGGTTGATGTCGGCGTTGGAGTTGGAATTAATGTTTCGGTTGGGGTTGGGGTAAAGGTGGGTGTAGGTGTTGGAACTTGCAAGATTAATTGTATTTTCTTTTCGGCAAAGGTATCTCTTTCACTGAAGACCGTTAACCGTAGGGTTAATAATCCACTGGGTAAATCCTTTACCTCCCAGGTAGCTACAGGGTCACTGGGCTGAGCAGGATGATTACGTTTGATAATGGTCGTCCATTCCTTGGGGTCTGCACCTATCCCGTAATCCAGTTGAAAGGTTTTGAACCACTGCGTGGCATCTGCCAGTATGTAAATATCCACAACTGGTGTAACGATGGTATCGCCATTTCTTGGTGAAACAAATTCCAATTTTGGACGCGGATCATCGGATTTGCATTCACGATCTGGTACAAAGTGGATCTTTTTCTCAAAGCCGTTCTTTTCTGCCCACTTTTTCCCTTCCGGGTCTTTCTGTAACCATTGTTTTGCAAAGGGATCGGTTACATTCAGCACGAATTCCTCTTTTGTATACTCAGAACAAGCCGCAGACGCTTTCAAGCCTGTCCAGGTATCAATTTGTGCCATTTTCCATAAATCCTCATCTTTGGGGAGAGGTGGTTGGTCAGCGGCAAATATTTCCGTTGTCTGTTTCGGACACCATTGGGAAGGTTCCGTGCCAGAAACAGCACAAATCACTTTATCGATGATTCCGGCTGGTCGTACAAAGGGAGTAACTTTTCCACCGGTCAGTTTTGGCACAGCTTGCATCATAAACTCCGACCAGATCGGAGCTGCCCCACTTATTCCACTCACATCGTTCATCGGTGTATAATCCGCATTTCCAACCCAAACGCCTGCTGCCAAATCCGGCGTGTAGCCGATCGTCCAATTGTCCCGATAATCATTGGTTGTCCCCGTCTTAGCTGCAGCAGGAAACGGAAGGTTTAGCGGCGAATCGCGCCCAAACATCGGAGCTCTAGCTTCGTTGTCGGACAAGATAGAGGTGATTAAGAATACATGCTCTGGTCGTAACACTTGTTGTACCGGTCCACGCGGCGATTCATAAACCACATTCCCTTCATGATCTAAAATCTTGGTGATCGAAACCAGAGGGATTTTTCGCCCCATATTCGCTAAGGTAGCATAAACATGAGTCAACTCCAACAATGTAACCTCTCCACCTCCCAACGTCAGAGACAAGCCATAATCTTCCCGGTTTAGAGTGGTTATCCCCAACCTTCTTGCCATGGCAAGGAAGCCATCTTCCCCTGGAATTAATGGGTCATCGTAGATGCCAACAAATTGTAGCGCCTTTACTGCCGGTACATTATAAGAGTTCGCCAAAGCTGTTCTGACTGTGACCGGCCCGTGAAATCTTTCATCATAATTGACAGGCTTGTATGACGGGCGGGTATCTTCAGGTCTACCCGAGGGGGGAAATTCAGAGGGAACGTCCCAGATTAATGTCGCCGGTGTCCAGCCTTTCTCAAATGCTGCCAGATAGGTAATCGGCTTGATTGACGATCCAGGCTGACGTGGGCTGATCGCCATATTGACTTGTCCATCGATTGTTTCATCCTCAAAATCAGCCGAACCAACCATCGCCAGGATCTCCCCAGTAGGCGGGTGAATCGCCACCAATGCCCCACTTTTGACATTCTTTTCCCTTATGCGTTTTACTTGTTCTTTGACCACTCGTTCTGCTATTTGTTGGATTTCGCTGTCCATTGTGGTATAGACCGTAAACCCAGAGCGATAGATCGTTTGAACATCATATTCCGCCTCTAATTGCTGCCGAATAAAATTTACCCAATGCGGATGTTTCATGGGTATATTGGGAGAGGGGAAAGTGTAGTTGCGGATTTCCTCATATGCCTTTGTAGCCGTAACCGGGTCAACGCAAACTGGCTGGGGAGAATTGCTCACATAGATACATCCTTGTTCTTGACTTACCCGGTACATCAAGACCAATACGTCACTAAACCGTTTCAAGGTTATTTCACGGTTTGTGTAGATGTCATAAATCGCAGGAGCTTGAGGTAAACCGGCTAAAAACGCAGCTTGAGCTAAGGTTAGTTTGTCCGCGCTGGTACGAAAATATGTTTCCGCTGCGGCTTCAACACCATACGCCAGATTACCATAGTAATTTTCGTTGAGATAGATCTCCAATATCTCATCTTTTGAATAGCGGCGCGTTAACTCGGCTGCCAGAATCGCCTCGCGTACTTTTCGTTGATAGGAACGATTGCTACGCTCTTCCGGACTGAAAAGCAAATTGCGAGCTAATTGTTGGGTGATAGTTGAAGCGCCTGAAACCGTGTCACCACTGCTCAAATTTTGATAAAATGCCCGGAAAATGGCAAAGACATCATAACCAGGATGGTTGTAATATTCTTTGTCTTCTGTGGCAATCGTTGCAGCCACCAGATACGGGGAGATCTTTTCTAAAGGAACGTAAGTTCGCCGACCTGCGTTTGGGTCGAGGATTTCATAGAGGACATTCCCATTTCGATCCAGAATGCGCGTTGTTTCAAACTTAGACGCCCGATCGCGGAGATTTTCAATGTCGGGAAGTTCTTGTAAGATGCGGAAATACTGTACCAGCATGATTGAAAACAAACAAACAACCAGTATCACGCTGCCAAAGAGCGCCAAGACCAGGCTGCGCACAAAACAACCGCTCAAAAAACTCCAATCATACTCTCGTTCCTTTTTCGCCGGTTGTGAGACCTTTGTCCTCGCTCCCGGTAAAGACGACCTACCTCCCCCCATCGGTTGTGAGCCAGATGATGGTATTCGTTGAGCGGGTTCATCAACCTTCCGCGTCATTACCCTAGTAGGTTCAGGGCTCGGCGGATGAACGCGGGTTATATCTGAAGGATCGAGTCGGGGAGTTACCCGAGTGGCATCCATGTCTGTTTCGGTGATGCGGCGCGGCAAAGGCAACCCAAATGTACCAATTGCTGGTGGGGACAAGGAAGGCGTGCTCCCTAACTCGGGCGGAGGTGGCTCATGAGCAATTCCTTCTTTTTGGTCTTCATCTCGCCGATCTTTATCTTCAGCAGCAGCCCGCTCAGGTTCACTCTCACTTTGAATCTCGCCATACCACCCTCCAGTCAAATCTGGTTGACCGGTAGGGTGATGGCTAAGCTGACCCGTTGTTCGTTCTTCTGACGGAATGCTTTCAGAGGTCTCTTCGTCTCCTTCCGAGATAATCCGCCGAAAACGCTTCGCTGCATTGTTTTCAGAAGGAGCATCGAACGACTCGTCCATAGCAACTCCTTAGGAGGCTGGTTTGGAGGCAACCAAAACAGACCACTTACCTTTCATCACCGATTCATCTCGTTGATTGAGCATATCCACTTGAATGGTGATCATCCCTCCACCCAAACGGGGAAGAGGCTTAGTGTCGAGTACTTCTAACTCGACTTTTAGGGTATCCCCGATATAGACGGGTTTGGTAAATTTCCATGCTTCAATCTCTCGAAATGCAAGAACAGTGCCTTCCAGAATACCGGTGCGCATCGCCAAACCACTGGCAATGGCAAGACCTAACAATCCATGTGCAATGCGCTGTCCATATGGGGTAAGTTTGGCAAATTCTGCATCGGTATGAATCTGGTTATAATCACCCGACAATCCCGCAAAGGTCATTACATCATGTTCGGTGATGGTTCTGCCAACACTGGTGTAAGTTTGTCCAACTGCGAATTCCTCAAAATAACGACCACGATTTTCTAAATTGTTTGCCACTGTCTGCTCCTTTACTTATGTATTCTAGCACAAGCCGTTTAAATTCCTCACTTTTAGAACCCATCAATCGTGAATTCGTTCTGTTTGCAGGCGCAGGTTGGAAACCCCAGGCAGAAGCTGATCCTGGCAAGAAAACTATTAACAAAAGAAAACCTCCATTCGTGAAGGTATTTGTTTTATTTTTCCGCTCCATAAGGTAAAATTATTACCAAGCAAATATATGAGTGAAAAAAGCAGTCAATGACTTCCCAAGAAAGCCAGGTTTACCTCGCTTTTGCTGTTATCCAAAGCCAGGACGAACGAAAAACCAGCGAAGCTTTACAGCGAGCTGGTTTTGACCTGATCAGCGTTGCTACCCACGGAGCTTTATTGGGCAGACGAAACAGCACCTTGCTTGTTCGTGTCCCAGAGACAAGATTCAAGACCTTCATCGAAATCATCCAAACCCACTGTCAAGAACGCACTGAATATATCGCCACACCTTTAGAGGGAACTCCACTGCCAATTCCCATCTCCACCCCCATCACCATTGGCGGAGCTACGGTGTTTTTCATCCCTATTGAGTCTTACGAGGAGTTATAACCTATGAAACTCATCATCGCCATCATTCGAGATGTGGATAACGAAGCAGTCTGCCAGGCGCTGGTCGGGGCGAATTTTCGGGTAACCCAGGTGGCTTCTACGGGAGGGTTTCTTCGCAAAGGCTCAACTACGCTGATGGTCGGTGTCGAAGATGAGCGCGTTCAGGATGCATTAAAAATACTTCGCCAGCATACCACGCAACCTCAAGAAGCAGGCATGAAACGCGCCACCATCTTTGTCCTCAATGTAGCTCATTTTACTCAGCTTTGAGGAATTCCCCTTCCCGAAACTCAATGACATGGTAGATCGAAACATCCAAGATTTCCCTACGCCACAAGTGAGGATCAACACCCATTTTCATACACAGGTGGTCAAGGAACTCTTTCGCATCGGGGACTTTGTGCCAAACTTGGGGTAAAAACGTTGCCCGTCGCCCCCTCCAGGATAACACCACTCCGTCCTCGTAAGCCTTTAACAGCTCAGGAAGCTCCAAGGGATGAGCATAGTCCAGACGTTCTGGTTTGGTCAGCACTGAAATTTCTATCTCGACTAGAGGTAATTCTTCCTTCGACAGAGGAGGAAAACGAAAATCCTGAAAGGCTGCAGCCAGAGCATGTTCTTTCACATCTTCCACTAAAGGCTGATACGCTTCAAGCGCGCCAACGCATCCGCGCAATTCCCCATGAATAGTTAAGGTCACAAAGGTGGCGGCAGGTTGCTGGAGGATTTCCGAAGGCGGAGGCAGAACCTCTTTTGGCGGAATGCCAAAATGCTCTTCCAGAGTGTATCGCGCCAACTTTAACAGGTAAATCTTATCCTGTTCGCTTAAGGACAGAAGATTCATGCTATCCTCCTTACTCTTGATTAAACCATAATCTCCAAATTTTTGAAGGTCAAATGGTCAATCCCGAAATCAATAGATAACCTACCCAAATTTCTTTTTTTAAGATAAAATCAGGTTAAGCCACGCCGTTTGCGTGGCTTACTTTCCGCCTTCGGCGTGAAAAACCGACCGAGGGCAATCCCATGGAAAGGAGGTCTTTATGCGTAAATATGAGCTTGTTTTCGTTGCTCGACCTGATCTCGACGAGAACGCCTTGAACGAAACGATCCAAAAAGTCTCCAATTGGATCACGGAAAACAGCGGACAAATCGACAAGGTCGATCAGTGGGGCAAACGCAAACTGGCGTACCCGATTCGCAAACAGAATGAAGGTCACTATGTTTTCATGAACCTGACTCTGCCGCCCGCGTTTGTTCCGCAACTAGAGCGCAATCTCCGCTACCTGGAACAAGTCATGCGCTTTTTAATTACCCAGCAATAATCGGTAGGCTTTTCCTTCGATAAGGAAGGATAAAGGAAGAATGATGGTTGCTTCCTTTGGAGGAATATAGGATGACACGTGGTTTGAACAAAGTATTGTTAATTGGTCGCCTCGGTCGTGACCCCGAAATGCGCTACACCCCTTCTGGCAGACCGGTGACCACTTTTAGCGTTGGCACAAGCCGCTCATGGAATACTTCAGACGGCGACAAGCGAACAGAGACGGAATGGTTCAATGTCGTCGCCTGGGGAAATCTCGCTGAGATCTGCAAACAATACTTGACCAAAAAAAGTTTGGTATACATCGAAGGCAGATTGCAAAACCGTCACTGGGAAGACTCCGAAGGTGTCAAACATGTTACGACCGAGATTGTTGCCAATGAAATGATCATGTTGGACGATAAAAAGGAAGATAATAACCATCTTGAAAGTGAAGACACAACTACTGAAGAAGAATACCCCTTCTAATTCTTTAGGAGAATAGACTGTGAGTACAGATCAAATAGAAGAAACCCAAGCAACTACCCGTCGGTTTTACGCTCAACCGAGAATTTGCCTTTTCTGCACCGATCACAATGCGGTGATCGACTATAAGAACGTCGAACTTCTGCGGCGCTTCATCAGCGAAGATGGTAAAATTCGCCCTCGCCGTCAAACCGGCACTTGCGCAAAGCACCAACGGGAACTTGCTACCGCAATCAAGCGCGCCCGTCACCTGGCGCTTTTGCAATTCACCGGGGAAATTCTTGAATAAAACCACGGTATCCTGACCTGCGGAGTTGAGCCTGAAAGCCTGATTCCGTAGGTCAAACCATTTAAAGAGGATTTTTTATGGCTCGTAATCCCAAACTTTATCAACAGAGTAGAAAACATCAAGCGCGACTGGAACGAGAACGGCGCACAAACCGCATTGTCATCATCGGAAGCGTTATCGCAATTGCCCTAGTCGTCTTAATCGTAGGCTATGGCATACTGGATCAAATGGTGTTACGCAACCTTCGTCCTGTCGCGGTTGTCAACGGAGAAAAGATTACCACCAAAGAATGGCAATCTATGGTGCGCTTTACCCGTCAGCGGGTCATCAACCAAATGTTAAGTATTTTACAAAACTACCAGCTCTTTGCTCAAATCTATGGCAATGACCCCTCCTTTACATCCTATTATGCTTCCCAGCTCAGCCAGCTTCAACAACAACTTGCACCGGATTTTATCGGACAACAAGTTTTAGACAATATGATTGAGACAAAACTGCTCGAACAAGAAGCAAAGAAGCGGAATGTGACCATTAGCGAAGAAGAAATCGACAAAATGATTGAAGAGGTCTTCGGCTATTACCGTGACGGAACACCAACCCTAGCCCCTACCCAGGCTGAACTTGCCACTTCCACCCTGTCACCTACCCAGTATGCTTTGGTCTCTCCAACACCGACTTCAACCAACACCCCCATCCCTTCCGCAACTCCCACCCTGTCGCAAACTGCGATTTTCACCGCTACCCAAACCCAGGCTGCCGTTACCCCAACCCTGACCCCAACCATCACTCCCACCTTTGAGCCAACCCTGACACCTACACCCTATACCTACGAAGCTTTCCAAGCTGACTACCAAGATTTGCTTAAGAACTATCAGGAAAACATTCAACTCAGCGAAGAAGATGTGCGTCACATCGTTCGCAACCAATTGCTCTATGAGAAGATGCAGGAGACAATTCTGGCTGAGTTAGGCGTGACCCAAGAGCAAGAAGTCATCTGGGCAAGACATATTCTTGTCGAGGATGAAGCTACTGCACAAGAGGTATTAAAAAGACTTAACGCCGGCGAGGACTGGACGAGTTTAGCTGCTGAATATTCGACTGACACCAGTAATAAAGATAACGGTGGCGATTTGGGTTGGTTTTATCGGAGTATGATGGTCGCTGAATTTGAAAGTGCAGCCTTTGCCCTCAAGGAAATTGGCGAGATCAGTCAGCCGGTGCAGACGCAGTTTGGATTTCACATTATCCAACTCTTAGGTCGCGAAACTCGCCCCCTTTCGGAGAGCGAGTGGGAGCAATTCAAAACCCGCGAATTCCAGAAATGGTTAACTGATCTGCGCGCTTCAGCCCAAATTGAAATCGATGAAACCTGGCGCAATCGCGTACCTGAAGAGCCACCCATTCCGCAAGACATCGAGCAAGCCATATCGGCGCTA
The DNA here is from genome assembly GCA_034434515.1 of Anaerolineales bacterium. Lineage (GTDB taxonomy): Bacteria > Chloroflexota > Anaerolineae > Anaerolineales > UBA4823 > NAK19. The sequence continues at coordinate 74,523 of DAOTZA010000043.1, forward strand.
CTCTCAGCTCAAAATCAGCCTGTCGTACAGCCGACAATTCAACTCCCTGTCGAAAGCACTCCTACCCCTTAGGAGTAGATTTATTGAACTAAGACAGCAGGCAGATTAACTGACGAACCTTTTAGAAAGCATCCCTAATGGACTGCGGTAGTCTTTTTTCCGCAGTCCAAAAGTTTCAGCAGCTTGACTATAAGACCCGAATTCTTTTTAACCTGATCCAACCACCTGATCTAACTCGTCCAACTTAAGACTCATCACCTGACTGGTCGAATCACGTCCCATGGTGACTCCATAAATAATATTTGCCACCTGGACTGTATTGCGGTTATGAGTCACAATGATAAATTGCGTGTTCTGGCTCAGTTCGCGCAAGACTTCTTGAAAACGGTCGACATTGGCTTCATCTAGCATTGCATCAACTTCATCTAAAACACAAAAAGGAGTAGGTGATACTTTCAATAAGGCGAAGATCAACGCCACAGCAGTCAGGCTTCGTTCCCCACCAGATAGCAAAGATAATCCTTGAGTGCGTTTACCAGGCAGACGCGCCTCAATTTCGATGCCCGCAGTAGAGAGATCGTCAGGGTCGGTTAAGAACAATCTGGCACTCCCGCCTTTGAACAGGCGCACAAAGATATTTTTAAACTCCTCCGCTACCGCCTCATAAGTCGTTAAGAAATCCTTCCGAATAGTTTGATCCAACTGCCGAATGAGTTCCAGAATGTCAGCCTCTGCTTGCAACAAATCAGCAATTTGTTCTTGCATGAATTGATAACGCTCTTTGACTTGCTCATACTCGACTCTTGCCTCCTGGCTCACCGGTCCGAGTCGACGTAATTGTTGACGGTAACGCTTGATATTCTCGTCTAAATCAGGCGGAATATAGGGGATATTTGGTAAGGTTTCCACCATCCCATCTAGGGGTAACGGGTGCTGACCACTCATGTCCTCTTCGTATTCAAACGCCACCAGGCCAAAATCTTCTTCGATCTTCCGTCGCAGCGCATCAAAACGTTCTTGTTGTCTTGTAAGGGCAATGCGAAGTTGCGCAAATGCCTGTTCCTGATTCAGGATTGTCCGCTGTAATTCCTGAATCTCCTGGTTTAAGGCTTCGAATTGACCCTCAGCAGCTTCAATTTCCTCCATCAAAGGTTGCATCTTTTCCAAGATTTCACGTTGTTGCTGATCGCTATCCCACTCTTTGGATTGTAAGTTGGCTATGTTCGCCTCTACCTCCTGAATCTGTTGCTCAGCTTCTCGTCGTTTTTCTGTAAGAATCTGAAGATTTTGCTTAACCAATTCAGATTGCCGGATACGCTCCTCCAACCTGGTGAGAGCGCTGTTCAATGACCGTTCAGTTGCCTTTCGATAAGCTTCCCATTGATCAACCTCTCTTTGCAATTGCTCAAGAGATACTTCAGCAAAACGTTGACTTTGCTCACGAATTTGAGTTTCAATGATAGGGATTTGTCGGGTGAATTCCTGAATCCTTTTCTTTTCGTTCTCAATTTCCTTTTCCAAGTCATTGCCTTCGGTTTGCAACTCGGTAAGTTGCTTTTTCAGGATTTCTTGTCTGATGCGGGTTCTCTCAAGCTCCTGATACAATTGAATGTATTGTCGTTCTACAATCTTCATTTTTTCCTGCGCTTGCGCCTGTTGCTGTTGAAGCTTGCTTTGTGTTTCTAGGGATTCTCCAATTCGTCTCTCCAACTCAGTAATGACCTGATCAAGAGCCTGGATTTGTTCATCTAGGAGCGTGATTCTTTGATGAATCTCTCGCTTCTCGCGCGGTCGGCGTAGTTTTCCAGCTTCGATTTTGCCTGCACTGACAATCAAACCTTGAGGGTAGTACAATTCTCCATTGAGCGTCACTATAAGTGGTGGATCGCTCAAATCCTTTTGGTAATCCCGCGCCACCTCCGCATTCTCCACCAACAACACCCGATAGAAAATCTTATCCAATGCTTTTTTATAACGAGGTTCAATATCAATTAGGTCTTTCAACCATCCTATCGTACCCTGCTTTTTCAAAGCCGGTGTTTCAACGGAAACCATAGGCTCTTCTAATGGTAATAAAATTCCTCGTAGGTTTTCTTTCGATAGGAAGTCTGCCAGTGATACCGCACTGTCAATGTCACGGATCAAGATCGTATCTGCAAACTCACCCAAATAAGCTGCGACCGCCAAATCGTAGGCCGGCGGAATATGTAACAGGGAGCTCAACACCCCCAAAACCTCTGGAATTCCTTTTTGACGGCAGAGAACCTGTACAGCCTGACTGTAATCTGTTAAAGCTTGATCAGCCTGTTCAAGTACAGCCAGTTGAGTCAACCATTTCACCCGTTCCGTCTCGAGTTCTGCACGTTCATTTTGCTTATCGCGTTTCAGATCAAGTCTGCTTTGCGTTCCTCTTTGAATGTCTTCCAAGGTCCGTTGAACCGCTTCTAACTCTTGAGTGTGTTTTACCTGTTCCCGGCTCAACTGGTCAAGCTCTTTCTGTTTCACATGCAGCACTTGCTCTAAGTCGGCTAATTCCTCTTCTTTCTCTCTGTTAAGTTGAAGCCGTTGTTTCAGCCGAATTGTCATCTCGTTTAGGCGAGCTTCTGCCTCAGCATTTTGGCGCAGCAGTGAATTAAATTGGTAATTAAGCGATTCCAGAGCATCTTTCTTATTGTTGTAATCTTTTTGTTGTTGTTCAAACTCCAATCTGGCAGCCTGAGCGCGAGCGGCTATCTCTTTGTATTCTTGCTCAATTGTAAACTGTTCTAGTTCGGCTTCTCGAGTTTTCTCTTCAAGGTATTTCTGCTCCTCAAGCAAGCGATTCTGCTCTGTGCTTAAGCTCATTAGAGCGGATCGTAATGCCTCTTTCCGTTCGCCCAACACCGCCAGTTGACGCGCGTTTGCGTAATGACTCTCTCTCAAACGGTTAAGTTCTTGTTGCCATTGGGCTAGCTGTTCCCGCTTGGCTAGAGTTTGGGTGCGAATTTGGGCAAGCTCTTGTTCTTTTTTCTCCAACTGGAACCGCAATGCTTCAATAGCTTGTTCTCTTTGTTTGACATACTCTTTTTGGAGAATCAGTTCCTTCTGTTCGCGGTGCCAGTGGTAACCATACCACTCCAACAAAAGCTCCTTGAGAAGATTACGGATTTGTTCATATTCTTCAAGCCGTTTAACCTGCTTTTCCAAACTCTTCAATCTGGGTTCAATTTCTGATAAGAGATCATATACTCTTTCAATATTTCTTTTTGTGGAATCCAGTCGACGCAAAGCTTCTTCCCGCCGATCACGATAAAGACCAATTGCCGCAGCTTCCTCAAATAGCTGACGGCGATCTTCGGCTTTCAAAGCTAGCGCGACATCAACTAAACCTTGCCCAATGACCGTATAAGTGCGTTCAGATAAGCCCGACCGCGCCAAAAGTTCATTAACATCTTTCAGACGCACTCTTTGCCCATTGATCAAATATTCATTTTGTCCATCACGATACGCGCGGCGGGTAATTGCCACCTCACTATATTCAATCGGCAGCCATTGATCCGAATTATCAAAAATCATGGTTGCTTGCGCCATGCCCGCTCTGGCTCTGAGTTCGGAACCAGAAAAAATCATATCTTCGGTTTTTCGTCCACGCAACAGGGCATAGGATTGTTCGCCCAATACCCAACGGATGGCATCGGCGATATTGGATTTCCCTGAGCCATTTGGGCCAACAATTGCAGTCACCGAATCGCTGAAAACAAACAGGGTCTTATTTGCAAAGGTTTTATAACCTTGCAATTCTAAAGACTTTAGGCGTTGAGCCATGCTCACTTATCCAATCCTAAAGATTTCAGCGCCATTTTAGCGGCATTCTTCGAGGCTACCCGCTTGTTTGGCCCTTCTCCTTTTCCGTAACAGCGGTTGCCAACGTAAACCTCAACCTCAAAGGTCTTGGCATGTTCTGGCCCACGCACCGAGATCGTCCGATAGGCAGGCGGCCCGTATCCATTCGATTGTGCCCACTCTTGTAAAATGCTCTTTGGTTCTCTTTCTTTATTTTGCGCAATGATCTCTTCGGCCGTCTTTTCGACGATTGGTTTGAGGAATTTTTGTACTTCTTCAAGCCCACCATCGAGGTAAATTGCTCCAATAACTGCTTCAAAGGTGGCACAAAGAAGGTTGGCGCGATTTCGCCCGCCAGACTCGGCTTCGCCTTTCCCCAAAAGCATCATTTCTCCTAAGCCCAATTGTCTGGCAAATTCGGCTAACTGTTCCGTTTTCACCAAGGCCGAGCGCAGTTTTGTCAAGTCTCCTTCAGCCATTTCCGGAAAATGATGATACACCCAGTCAGCTACAAAAAAATCCAGCACCGCATCTCCTAAAAACTCCAATCGCTCATTATCTTCCATAACTTCGCTATGTTCGTTCAGATAAGAGCGATGCGTTAACGCTCTTTGTAATAAATATTCATCCTTAATGGGGAGAGATGGCTTCATATACCTCCAGCGATTTATAGCCTGAACCGGTCAAGATAGCAACCAGCGGTTGCTTCATGGTATGACCATTTTTCAATAAAATTGGGAATACGACCGCTGAAGTTGCTTCAATTATCAAACCCGTACGTGCAGCAATCTTCATCCCTTCGATTATCTCCTCTTCATCCACGACAAAAAACGCTCCACCACTCCGTTCAACCGCTTGCAAAACCGCATCCCCTCGCAAAGGATATTTGATCCGAATTCCCTCCGCGATCGTCTCGCCCTCATTAACCCAGGCCAAACCGGCAGCGCCATAAGAAGAAACGGCCCACAATGGTGCACAAGCTCGCGCTTGAACACCGAAAATTTGCGGTAAAGTGTCGATCCTACCCTGCGCTTTCAACCACTCAAATCCCATTGCCACGCCCAACAACAAACCTCCCTGACCAGCCGGTAATAAAATGCTTCCCGGCGCGCTGCCCAATTGCTCGTACAATTCTATCGCTAAGGTAGCGTAACCAGCCAGATTGAATGGCATGGCGGCGTGGCTGGCGTAGCAAGTGGATTGTGAAGCCTGAGCCCGTAGATCATTCCGTAACACATCTGTAACAGCCGAGCGAGGCCCTTCGATTGGATGAAGTGTTGCGCCAACCCTCAACATTTGTTCCTTCTTTACACCCGATGCGCGCGCCGGCACATAGATATGGGTTTTCAAGCCAGCCCGAGCGGCATAAGCCGCTATGGAAGCCCCTGCGTTACCGGAGGAATCTTCATAAACCGTCACGATACCTCTGCTAAGGAGAAATTGAATACATGCTGCACTGCCTCGATCCTTGAAGGAACCAGTCGGGTTGAGATACTCGCACTTAAAGCCAACATCAATGGGTTTTCCATTTTCTCTTTCAACGCTCGCCCACAGCAAAGGTGTGAACCCTTCCCCTAATGTAACAATCGTTTGGGCTTTCCCGAACGCCTCGGCTTGTAAATAGTTCCAAATTCCCCTTGAAGGATCTTTCTCACTGGATGGTTCGATCAATGGCAACTCAGCCAGGTCATAGACTCCACCACACACCACACAACGCTCTGGTGCGCCATCTGACGGATAGGTCTTGCCACAATTTGAACACCGGATAGAGATCATGGAGTTATTCCCCTTTTTTGGGTAAGTAATCGCCCTCCACCCAATATTCTCCTCTTGCTCCCACCTCCTTCTTCCAAACCGGTACAATCTCTTTTACCCGATCAATACCATACCGGGCAGCTTCAAAAATTCCCTGATTCCGGTGCGCAGCCGTACACGCCACTAAGATCGTTGGTGTTCCAGGTTCTAAGTGCCCCAGGCGTTGAACAATCGCCACGCCTTCAACCAAAGGCCAGCGCTGGCGCATTTCATCAGCTACCTGACGCATTTTTTCAAGTGCCATCTCTTCATAAGCCTCATACTCTAGGTGGTTGGTCTCCCGCTTTGGTTGCCCATCAGTAATTTGACGCACAAAGCCGACGAAGACACAACTTCCTCCGGTGGTCGGTCTAACCAGCTTCTGCAAAACCTGATCGACATCAAAGACTTGTTCAGTTAATTCGAGAATTGTCGGAAAGGGCTCTTCACCACCGCTCACCGGTGGAAAGATCGCCACCTCTGCGCCGTCGGGTAGCCAATCTTCATCAAAGGCAAATTCTTTATTGATTGAGACCAGAACACTCGAAAAGTCTAATGCGAGATGCGGATAGCGTTCTCGCAAGAATTCCTTGAATTGACGTACACTCAGCGGTGTATCAAAAGAAAAATGCTCCTCAGATTTTCCAATTTTCTGCTTATAAGTGGCAAAGTAAAGAACCCGGATGTTCACGCTTCCTCCATCTACCAATTACTCATTGATAACATCTCCACTACGACCGCCATGTTTTTCCACCAGACGGATATTCTGGATGCGCATGGTTTTTTCCACCGCCTTTGCCATATCATAGACGGTTAAGGCGGCTACACTCACGGCAGTTAAGGCCTCCATCTCTACCCCCGTTTTACCATGTGTCCTCACCTTCGATTGAATCTGTACCCCAGGTAAGGTCTCATCCATCCACACCTCAACTTCGATCAAATCAAGATACAACGGATGACACAGCGGAATCAGTTCAGCCGTTCTCTTCGCTGCCAGAATGCCAGCAATGCGGGCAACATTGAGGAGGTCGCCCTTTTTCGTTACCCCACTCCGAATAGCTTCAAAAGTCTCCAGGCGCATTAAGACCTCTCCCCTTGCCACCGCCCAACGCTCGGTGATGCTCTTGTCGCCCACATCTACCATGTGCGCTTTTCCTTCAGGGTCTAAATGGGTCAATTCAGGTTGCATCACGGAAATTATAGCATCATATCTCAAGCCTTACATCGTGATATAATTTTATTTCGTGGCTAGCATCTTTAGCAAGTGGAAAGCTGGACTCACCAAAACCAGCAAAGCGACCTTCAACCAGATTAAATCTATCTTCGGCGGTGGAGATATTGACTCAGCAACCTACGAAGATTTGGAAGGTCTTTTGATTCAAGCTGACATAGGGATTGAAACGACCCAAGAGGTGATTCAAGCTCTTAAGCAAGCCCAAATTGATCACAATATCATCAAAAGTGCTGATTTAGAGAGTCTTCTCCGCCAGGAATTAAGTAAACGCATCCAGGAACCCCCACCCATTCAATTGAATTGCCAACCGACCGTTATCCTGATTGTCGGTGTGAATGGCTCCGGTAAAACAACAACGATTGCCAAACTTGCCTACCGCTTCCGTCAACAGGGAAAAAAAGTAATGCTTGGCGCCGCCGATACCTATCGGGCTGCTGCCATCGATCAATTGCAAATCTGGGCAGAGCGCCTGGACCTTCCGATTATTTCTGGCTCACCCGGCGCCGATTCTGGTGCGGTTGCCTATGACACCGTTCAAGCTGCAATCGCTCGGAAAGCAGATATAGTCATCATCGATACAGCCGGACGCTTGCACACCCGTTATAACCTCATGGAAGAGTTAAAGAAAGTCTACCGCGTGATCGGAAAAGCCTTACCTGGCTCACCCCACTATGTCTGGCTGGTTTTGGATGCTACCACCGGACAGAACGCCCTCCAACAGGCACGCGCCTTTCAACAAGCCGTTCAAATCAACGGCGTCATCCTTGCCAAACTAGACTCTTCTGCCAGAGGTGGGATGGCTTTTGCGATTCAAAAAGAACTTGGCGTCCCAATCTACTTTGCCGGGCTAGGCGAAACATTTGAAGACCTTGAACCCTTCAATCCGCAAGCCTTTTTAGATGGTATTCTTGCTCCTACAGCTTCGTAAATCTGGAGAACTTAACTGATGGAAGATCTGCTTGAAAGACTAAAGGAACAATCCGAACGAATCCAACATCTTCTGGTGCGTCTTTGACATCCTAGAAAAAGAAAAACAATTCACCAAACTGCAAAAACAAACTGAAGCAGAAGACTTTTGGCAAAATCCGGATCAGGCTCAGGAGGTCATGAGGAAAATCTCCATCCTAAACGATGAGCTAGAGCCCTGGTTGGAATTGCGCCAGAAGGTTAACGATGCCCTGGAACTAGTTTCACTGGAGGATGAGACTTTACGAGAAGAACTCGAAGGTGAAATTGAGACCATTGAAGCCGCCATCCAAAAACGAGAGTTTTACGCCATGTTCTCGGGCAAATACGATCGTCACAATGCCCTATTGGCAATACACGCCGGTGCCGGGGGAACAGACTCGCAGGATTGGGCGGAGATGCTGGAGCGCATGTATCTGCGCTGGGCAGAACGAAATGGATACCAGACGGAAATCCTCGATCGGAGTATCGGAGAAGAAGCCGGCATCAAGAGTGTCACCATCTCAGTCGAAGGAAAATACGCCTATGGGTATTTACGCTCCGAGAAAGGCGTCCACCGTTTAGTGCGGTTATCTCCTTTTGATGCCTCCCATCGCCGTCATACATCCTTTGCATTGGTTGAAGTCCTTCCCCAGGTAGAAGACGATAAAGAAATCGAAATCAACCCGAATGACTTACGCATCGACACCTTTCGCTCAGCCGGCGCAGGCGGACAAAACGTACAAAAGAACGACACTGCTGTGCGCATTACCCATCTCCCGACGGGGATTGTTGTAACCTGTCAAAATGAACGTTCTCAGGTTCAAAATCGTGAAAATGCCCTGCGCGTGTTACGGGCACGGCTGCTGGAACTCAAGCAAAGAGAACAAGAAGAACAGATCGCTCAACTGCGCGGGGAATTCCAAAAAGTCGAGTGGGGGAGTCAAATCCGCTCGTATGTGCTTCATCCCTACCAAATGGTCAAAGACCATCGCACCGGTTATGAGACCAGCAATACCACCGCTGTCTTAGATGGGGAACTGAATGGTTTTATGGAAGCTTACTTGCGCAGTCAAATTGGCGAAATCGCTTCCTCCGGTTAGATTTCTGTGGCTGTTGTTAATTGGCTTATTGCTGAGTGGATGTGTGAGCCTCTATGATCCAGAGTCCTCACACGAGTGGCACACGGATCGCATTTATACACTGCAAAATAACGAGATTGTCTCCCAGACTATATTTCTAACCCAGGCTTCTCTCAGCAAAATTAACCTTAGGATCACTCCCATCGAGCCAGTTCCCGCCGATGCTAGACTCACCCTGACACTGATCGGTTTGAATGAGAAACCGAAATATGTCTACTCTCTTACCCAACCGTTAAGTGCTTGCCATCAGGGAATCTGTACCTTTGTCATTGCCAATAACCAGTTTATCCCTAAAGGCAGGTATGCCATTGGGATTGAAGCCTCATCCGCAATTCATCTTTGGGGCAATCGCCTTGATAGCTATCCCCAGGGCAGTTTTTCCATTAATAACCAAGAAACCTTCTCGGATTTAGCTTTCTCTTTAGAATACCGCTACACGAGGCAAAGTTTCCTAACCGACCTTTTGCGGTTAGGGAGAGACATATGGCTTCTGCTTCCTTCGATCGCCTTATTGATAACACCCGGTTTACTGGTGCTTAAGCTTCTTCGCCCATCCCTGCCAAACGACCAATCCCTGAGCTTTTACCTGTTGATCAGCACAAGTATCGCTGTTCTGGCAGTGGGCATGGCCTGGACAAGCCTGTTTCACTTGCACTGGCATCCAGCATTTGTTCGTTTACTTTTTTATGGTGGCTTTCTGATCTTGGTTATCTTGGCTATGCGCAATCTTCGCACCTGGGCGACAAAGCTTCACATCGAAGACCTCTTTTTATTCCTAATTTTCTGCCTCGCC
>DAOTZA010000044.1:0-1557 GCA_034434515.1 Anaerolineales bacterium
ACACCCGAATTCAATTAGCAGCGGCTTGGGCTTAACACCTATCAATCCCTTGAAACGATTGCGCACGTTACCTGTTTAAGGAGTGGATCAATGGTCACAAAAGAAGATTTGTTGTATCGCATGGTCTTCACCCTCAAAGATGGCGCACGAGTCTTAATCCGACCGTTGGTTAAAGAAGACAAACAAGCGCTTCTCGATCTCTTTCTAAACGTTTCCTACGAAGATCGTCGATACATGCGTCATAACGTCAACGATCCAGAAGTTGTTTCCTCTTTCATTGATCAACTTGATTACGACCGCATCTTCCCAATGGTGGCTGTTGTCAACGACCGGATTGTTGGAGATGCAACCCTCCACTTCAACACAGGTACTGCCCGGCATCGGGGTGAATTGCGCATCTTTCTCGCAAAGGATTTTCGCGGCCGAGGTTTGGGCAACAAACTTGTCCAGGCCATCACCGAGATTGCCAAACGTCGCAGCCTCTATATGCTGGAAGTACAGATTGTGCGCGATCTGACCAGTGACATCAAAGCTCTTGAACGCTTAGGCTTTGAAACCGTTTGTATCTTTGAAGATTATTTTATGCTCCCCGATGGCGAGTTAAAAGATATTGTACATATGATCAATCGGATACGTCCCCCGGTGAGCGAATTTTAAGTCGGGAATGGCAACAAGCGCCTCGAAGGTTCGGTTTTGCTACCCAAATCCTGCTCTTCAAAACCTTCGAGACGCTCTAAGAGTCCTCCCGAATTCACGTTGAGAAACAAAACAATCCAACCTATTATCAAGGTTGGATTGTTTTACCTTTCGATGCTTTTAGCGATTGTAAAACCAGTTATAAGCAAAATAGCCGCTACCTGAAGTGGATTGGATGCGAACAGCAATGGGAGAAACCCCTTTGAGATTTTTAGGAATTTTGACTTTGATGCTCTGGGTTCCTCCGCTTCCGGTTGAGAAGGTCGCCACTTGGGTCCCCTTAATTCCTTTCGTCCCAAATTTACCCATCAGAACTTTGAATTGGTCATTTTTCGGCAGATTGACCATCCGTAAGATAATATATTTGTCCTTCACCACTTGCGATACCGTAATCGTGGGATATCCTTTATAGGTAACCGGATACGGTCCACCAGTTCCATATTTGGCTGCTGCATTATAGAACCAGTTATAGGCATAATAGCCTGACCCTGTTGTACTCTGCAGGCGAATGGCAATTCGCCGTTGACCTTTTAAGGCATTCGGAATCGAAAATGTTGCCGTAAAAGAGCCGCCACTACCAGATGAAATGGTGTCAACCACAATTCCATTGACCCCTTTGGTGCCGATTTTGTTCATCATCACTTTGAAGGTGTCATTGGCGGGAAAATTATAGGCTCGAATGGTTACGGACGTATCAGGCGAGACACTGATAATATTGAAATACGGGTACCCCGAATAAGCCAGAGCCGTCGATAAATTCGCTCCTCCTGTCCAGGAAAAAGACAGTATACTTACCATCAGGATAATGATGGCAATAAGAATAGGTTTGCATTTCATACTTTACTCCTTTACGAAAGAAAA
>DAOTZA010000045.1:0-20297 GCA_034434515.1 Anaerolineales bacterium
ACCGGTGTCTTGCCGGCTGATGATCGCTTCGATACCACTCAAATTGATCAGCCGATCCTGAAGAAGATCTTTGAGTGGGTTGTTCAATCCGCCGGTCCAAACCTGGAGAACTTCATCCCCAGCATGTTGGATGAACAAGCTTTCTTTGCAGGAACGCAATTGCTCTTTGCCGGCGATAAAACCCCCGCCGAGTTGGCGCAACTGACTGAAGAGGTCATCCAGAAATGGCGCGAACAGAATCCAGATCAATTGCAACATTTTATCAATTGGTATAAGAAATAGTTACGAAACTTCTTCAGTGAAATGGTTGCTGGGCGCAGGTGGTGTTTTCGTAACCTGCGCTCAGCCCAGGCGAACAATTCGCCATACGAGTGGAGTCTCAAAATGTCTCTGGGTGTCAGTCGTCGCTATAAACTTCTCCGCCAAATTGAACCCTATCTCTTCCTTGCCCCCGCCCTGATCGTCATTGGCTTGATTTTTGCCTTTCCCATTGTGCGATTGGTGACTTTGAGCTTTCAGCGTCCGTTTCAAGGGGAAATGCTGTTTGTTGGGCTGACCAATTATCAGACGATTTTCAAGGATGAGGTCTTCTTGCGGGCGGTGCGCAATAATTTGACCCTCTTGATTAGCGTACCGATTATGGTTTTGATTGCCCTGATCCTGGCAATTTTTCTTTTTGATCGCATTCGCGGTTGGCAGTTTTATCGCACCACCCTCTTCCTGCCCTACCTCTTACCGATTACCGTGGTTGGTTTGATCTTCTCCTATATCTTCCAGTTAAGTGGTGTGCTCAACGATTTTCTGAAGGTCATCGGTTTGGAGAGATTTATTCTGGATTGGCTGGGAAGCACCAAACTGGCTTTGCCAACCCTGATGTTTGTCATTGTGTGGAAAGAGGTTGGATTTGGGATTGTGCTTTTCCTGGCGCGCCTGATGTCGGTGGAGGAGGAATTGTACGATGCCGCCAAGATCGACGGCGCCAACTGGTGGCGTTTGCAATGGCATATTACCCTACCTCAATTAGCGACCACCATTGAATTCTTTACCATTGTTTCCATCATCACCATTCTATCGTGGGTGTTTGGGTATGTGTATGTGATGACCGGAGGCGGCCCTGGCAATTCGACGATGGTCACGGAATTATTTATCTATCTAACCGGTTTTCGCTATAACCAGATGAATATCGCTTCTGCGGTATCGGTGATCTTGCTCTTGGTCACGGGCATTTTCATCTTCCTCGAGTTACGCTTACGCGAACGTTCGGTGACCCTGGAGGAGCTGTCATGAAAACCTCCGACCGAATTTTGGGAATCTTTGGCAGTTTCATTCGCCAAGCTCTGGTGATCGGCGCAACGCTCTTGTCGCTGTTCCCAGTATATTTTATGATTGTCTCAGCCTTCAAGACGCGCTTCGAGTATATTGAGGATAAGTGGGGCTTGCCCCAATCTTTGTATTGGGCAAATTTTAATACCGCCCTGGCGGGAGAAAAGTTCTTTATTCGCTTTGCCAACAGTTCGATCCTGACGGTGGGATCGGTTTTTGTGTCCTTAATCATTGCCTGTCTGGCAGCTTATGCCTTTGCCCGAATGGAATTTTATGGAAAGCGCACCTTATTCAATATTATCCTGTCTTTGATGGTGGTTCCGCCGGTGGTGATGATTGTGCCTCTGTTTGTTGCCATGGTGCGCTGGAAGCTGGTCAACACCTATCACGGCACCATCCTGATCTATACCGGCTTGCTTTTACCCTTCTCGATCTACTTGATGACCAATTTCTTCCGCACCATCCCAAGGGAAATCATTGAAGCGGCCCGAATCGACGGTTGTACCAGCCTGCGCGTCTTCTGGAACATTATGATGCCTCTCTCGGCGCCGGCTCTCATCACATTAATCGTGGTCAATGCCCTCTGGGTGTGGAATGAATTGCTGATTGCCCTGGTGTTTATGCAGAAAGACGAGCTGAAGACGCTGATGGTGGGGATTGCTGCTTTGCGCTCGCGCAACTATGTGGACATTCCAGCCACCATGGCGGGGCTGTTGATTGCCACCATCCCCATTGTGATTGTCTATATGTTCGGGCAGCGGTACTTTATTCGCGGGTTGACCGGTGGAGCGGTCAAGTGATCGCTGCTGAACTCAGCCAACGCCAACGAGCCTGGATGGCTTTACGCGGCGAGATGCCACCTCGCTTGCCTTTCATCACCCGTCTGGAAGCCTGGCATCGTAGCCATCAACGCACCCAAACCTTACCGGCCCACATGGCTGATTGGGATCTGGATCGTTTGCATTGCGAGGTGGGAGTTGGCCGTTTGAAGTTTGTCAACGCCTATGCTTTTCGCTTACGCGGTGTAGAGGTGCGCGCCCGATTTGAAGGTGAGCCTTTTTACGCAGCATATGAACCTGTGATCGAAAATTTCCCCAGTTTCTGGGATATCGTTTCGACCACCAGGCCAGGCGTAACCGAAACCGATTTGATTACCCCGCAAGGCACCCTGCATCTGAGACATGGATTGCTGGAAGAGCATGTGCTGAATGGCTTAGACCCCTACCTCCAGAAGCATCTGATCTCCCAGCCCGAAGACTATGCGATTGTCGAAGTGATCATCGAGCGCATGGAGTTCGTCCCGTTGTTTAACACCGTCCGGAGCTGGCAGGATCAAATTGGTGAGAACGGTTTGGTTGTGCCGCTCTTACAACGCATTCCCTTCCAACAGGTTCTCCTGGAATATTTAGGGGAGATCAACACCTTCAAAGCTCTTCACTATGAGCGAGAACGGGTTGAACGACTGCTTCATCTGTTAGATGAGCAACTGATGGATATCTTACCCCGTTTAGCGCCCCTGGACGCAGGGCATCCGGACGGGATACCCTATGTCGAATTCCCCGATAATCTGCATGGGGTAATGACCAGCCCGCCGCTCTTTCGCCGCTATTGTTTAGAGGCGTACCAAAAGTACACCGAAATCCTGCATCAACAGGGGAAGAAAGTCGGCAGTCATACCGATGGCGAACTGCGTCCATTATTATCTTTGTTGCCCGAGTGCGGACTGGATGTCTGTGAGTCATTTTCGCCGCAACCGCTGACTAGTTGTACTTTTGCAGAGGCCTGGCAAGCTTTTACACCGGGGCCCATGATTTGGGGCGCCATTCCCTCACCGTGGCTCGAAGACCAAACCTCACAAGAGGAATTTGAGCGAGCAATTGAGGACCTCTTGGATCAAATCGATCGACCGATCCTGCTGGGCGTGGTTGATCTATTTATGCCTCACAACTCAATTGAACGGGTTGCCTGGATTGCTCAAAAACTGGAAGAAAGGGAATGGCTGCCAGGTGGAAGTCAAACCGAACCTGGCGATGCCTCTTCCACGGGGAGGAAATCAGCTTGAACCAGGAAAATGGATCTTCTCCTAATGTGCGGAAGCGAGTCGGGCTGCGCGAAGTTGCCAAAGCGGCCGAAACCTCGATTGCTACCGTCTCGCGGGTTCTCAACAACACTGGCTATGTTTCAGAAGAAAGCCGCCGCAGGGTTTTGGAAGCTGTGCGAAGCCTCAATTATCAGCCCAATTTGCGGGCAAAAGCGTTGCGTCAACGCTATAGTCGCACCATTGGCTTGATCATCCCAAATCTCCTAAACGCGTATTACACTGCCTTAGCCGATCAGATTAGCCTGTTGCTCAATCAGGAAGGCTTTCAACTTTTGCTGTCTTCGACCCGCGATGATGTGGAAATCGAGCGCACTGCCCTGCAAAAATTAATCGGGCATGATGTAGATGGCTTGATCTGGGTGCCCACTGCGCCAGACTCAGACTTATTAAATCATCTTTATTCGCAAAATATCCCCACGGTTTGTATCGTGCGGCAAATCAAAGGCAGTCGTTTGGATGCCATCGTTTTTGAGGACTTTAGGGGCGCTAAGGCAGCTACCCAGGAATTGCTCAGAGCCGGACACACGCGTATTGGCTACATTGGTGGCGATATCTGCTACAGCAGTAACTACGACCGCTGGCAGGGCTTTTTGCAGGCAATGAAGGAGGCTGGAGTCCCAGCCGAGGAGTGCTGTGTGCGTCTGGGTGCTTTGCGCAGCGAGTGGGGGGCAAGAGCAGCCGCCGAATTGTTGAACCTGCAACCGCGGCCGACTGCTCTGTTCGTCGCCAGCAATGCCATTATGCCAGGCGTGATCAAGACGCTGCGGACGCAAGGGATTGAAATTCCCCGCCATATTTCCTTAATTTGCTTTGATGATCTGGATTGGTTTTCTTTTTCCCAACCGCCAATCACCGCGGTGGCGACCAGCCATACGCACCTCGCACAGGCGTGTGTCGATTTGCTGCTCCGCCGCATTCGCGGCGAAGATGGAGAGCTGCCGCAGCCCTACCTGCGCCAGATTAGCTTCGAACTTGTTTTGCGAGCCTCCATCGCTCCGCCACCCCAAAAAAGAAACCCGGAATAAAACCTTCAAGGAGTTTGCCATGAAAACTGGAGCCAAAGCTGGCAATTTGACCCTTCTCTCGGAAGCTGAACTCGAACGCATCTATCAGGCTTCCTTAGACCTTTTGATGGAGCCCGGTATCTACAGCGAGTCGGATATTTTTCTGGACATCTTTGAAAAGGGAGGCGCAAAAGTCAATCGGGAAACGCGCTCCATTCACGTTCCTCCCGAACTGGTAGCTTGGGCAATTGAGCAAGCGCCGAAGTCCTTTATCCTTTACGGGCGCAACGATCCTGCCATGGATCTGCAGATTGAGTTGGGTCGGGTTTATTATGGCATGGGTGGCACCTCCGAGCCGCTGTTTTGGGATTATGAAGCCCGCCGACCACGCCAGCCAACCAAGCAAGACATGATCAACAATACGCGGGTGGGCCATGCTTTGGAAAACATTGATTTTGTGCAAACCCTGTGCATGTCGGGAGACATGCCCACTTCGACCATTTTCTTCCACGATTTTGATGCCATCTTGCGCAATACCACCAAACCTACCGTGATCAATATTTTAGAGCGACCTTTTACCCAAAGTCTTCTGGCAATGGTAGCGGCCGCCAGCGGTGGGGAAAGCGCCTTGCGTGAAAAACCCTGCGCCTTGGGAATTGTCACTCCGATCACTCCCCTGAAAATCGCGGTAATGAACGAAGGACTCATTGATGCCGTCCACGCTGGTATCCCCATCCTGTATTCACCTGGACCGTTGATGGGCGCAACAGGTCCGGCGACTGTTGCTGGCACCGTTGCCTTGACCAATGCGGAAGTTCTCTTTGGCGTTGTGCTGACCCAGCTTGTCCAACCAGGCGCCAAAGTGGTTTTGAAACCGGATACCGATGTCTTTGATATGCGTACGACCCAGGTGACCTATGGCAGCCCTGAACAAGATTTAGGCAAGGTCGCCATGGTACAACTTGCCAAACGTTATGGCCTGCCGATTTATGGGCTGGGCGGTGGTGTGGAAGCGAAGTTGCCAGACGCCGAAGCGGCAGCCGAAGCCACCCTGACCTTGCTCCTGGTCAGCCTGGCAGGGATGACGATGTGTCAGGCAAACGGCACACTGTGTTTCGGACAGTATGGCTCGCCGGAAATGGCGCTGATCTGCGATGAGATCATCCGGCATATCAAACGCATCCTCCAGGGCTTTGAGGTCAACGCAGACACGCTAGCGGTTGAGGTGATTCGCCAGGTAGGATATGGAGGTAGTTTCCTGGGGCATCCGCACACGAGCCGCTATTTCCGCAAAGAGTTATTCTTCCCGGTGCTCTTCAAGCGGCAGACGGTCGATGAATGGCTTAAGGCGGGTGGGAAAACCGTGGATCAGGTGGCGCACGAAAAAGTATTGGAGATTCTTGCCAAAGCCGCACCGATCGAACTGCCACTTGGCGCAGATGCTGAACTGGAGCGTGCCTTACAAAAAGCGATTAAGGAGGCAACGAGTAGTTGAGATACCAAACTTAGGCTATCTCTGCCGGCGATTGAGTTGGGGGCGTTGAAAGAAACTGGATTTGCGTGTACACCCTTTCTTACGATGAGGTGCACCCAACAAAATTGTAAGAATCAATTCGCTCTTATCCGCTATAATGAGAGATAGAGGATTTGATGGATATCTCTGTACTGATTCTGCTGGCAGTGATTTGTGTTGCCATCGCGGTGCTGATTGGCTATCTGCTGGGGAGCATCTTCAGCAGCAAGGCTGCTAAACCCCCACCCGAAGCGCAACAAAAAGGACTGGATTACCACATCGGTTTCTATACGGATCGACAAGTACGGCAGTTTGTCCTTGAGATGGATGGAAAGACCATCAAAGCCCCCCATTTGCTCAAGGAGCCTGAACAGCGCCGACTGGTCTTGCTCTTTCAAGCCTTGGGCAGGTGGCTCGATTTGGAGCCTGTTCCGCTGGCAAAACCCAACCAGGCTACCTCCCCAGAGGCTGCGGCACCTGAATCCCTACCGCCTGCGCAACCAGCAAAGAGTCTGCCTGCGCAAGATGCTGTCCTTTTTTCGGAGGCGCCCGAGGCGAGTGTCCTGGCGTCTGGTGATGCATCCCCGGCCAGGCCGGGAATCATCGATTGGCTTGCCCAAGCTGTGCAACCCAAGGTGAGGGTCAGCGAGCCCCCTAAAAGCATTGCCATGCAAGTGGATGAAATCTTGCAGCGAAGATTGCAAGAAAAAGGGTGGCAACAGCGCGGCATTCGTTTGCTGGAGTTGCCCAATAAAGGCATGGTGGTTATGGTTGGCCTGAATCAGTACGCTACGGTAGAGGATGTGCCTGACGCTGAAATCCAGGCCGTCCTGCGGGATTCGGTTCGCGAATGGGAAACCAAAATGTACGGCGGTTAACGATGTCGCCGCCGTTTCTTCTTTGACCCAGAGTCGCTTTTTTGCGGCGCGGTTTTCTTTTGATCGGCGGTTGCAATAGGTGCCTCCTTCTCTTTGCCCTCAGCCACTTGCGGAACAGGCTCCTGATCTGGCGGTACAGCGTCGCGTTCGGGGGTTTGAACCACGCTGATCTGGCGCGGGCGATACGTGAACATACGCGAAATCACGCCCAAACGCATGTTTTGAATTAACTCCTGGAACAAGGCAGAAGCGCGAGATTTGTATTGCACCAGCGGATCGCGTTGCGCATACGCTTCTAACCCGATCGAGACGCGCAAAGCTTCCATTTGGGTAAGATAATCCACCCATAGCTCGGAGATCACGCCCAGCAACAACTGGCGGTAGATCACCGTCAGGGCGCGGCGGCCTAGTTCGGCAATAATGGCTTCTTGCGTTGCTTCAGGGAGATTTTGCATCGGCGCAAGGCGTGCTTTCTCGTAAACTTCGTCGCCGATTGCCTTGCGGACCGCCTCGCGGGTGGAAGAGTCCAGGTCTTCTAAACGATTCGAGGCGATCTTTTTAAATTCCTCCAGCCCCAGAATCATCCGATTTGCCTGTTGTGCTTCTTCCAGATGTGCTAAAACCTGTTGGGCGACCACTTGTGGCGAAAGTCCTTCCAGGTAACCGGCAGCCAGATAGACGTAGTTCAAGCGCGGGGTTACCACTTGTATACGGCGGTGCGTACGCTTGTCGAAGATCGTTTGTTGGCTTTGCGCCATGAGGAGCAGCAAATGAACGACAGCCGCTGGCTCGAGATACCCCTCAGCCTTACCGAGGAATGCATCGAGATCACGCCCGATGGCGCCTTGTGAGCCATTCTCCGCTTTGCCCAACCATTGTTGCCGCCGATTGGCAAGGGTCAGGTCAATAAACTCATACAGTTTCTCTTCCAGCTCATCCCAGGATTGCGCCGTCGCAAGGACGCTCTTCAATGCGCTTTCATCTTGCAGGCGGCGAGCAATCGCGCCACTCAGTCGCAAGATGGTTTGATTCCAGATGGCATCCTGTACCTGAGCTTTTAGGGCATCTTCAAGCTCCAGAGGGTCTTCTTTTAGAAGGCGAAGCTGCTCGGTGGAGAGTTTAATCGGTAGCCGGGCGACGCTGTTGAGTTCCTCAACGATTTGACGCGGGTTGCGCGGGTCTTCTTCTGCCTCTTGAGTGTCCTCCAGCCCGCTGAGGAAGGCCTCAATGGCTTCAAACCGTTCATCGAGCTGGCTTTCATACCGTTGCCGGGTTTGCTCTAAAAGCTCACCGATCAAGCGCCGCAGATGTTCATCCTCAGCTTCCAGGGCAGCGCGCGCTACGGACAGAAGGGCGGGTTTCAGGCTCGAAACAGGCAGAGCGACGTTCCCGTTCAATCTGGTCGCATGCGTGTCAATCAATTCCTCGGCGATGAGTTTCAACGTAAAGGAGGGGAAAATGTGATGGTTGATCGAAAAAGGCGGTTGAACCTGCTCTAACCAGGATAGCAACCGCCAAGGACCTCCTTCTTGACGGAGCGCTTCGGGTACACGGCGCGAGATTTCGGTTTGTAACATTTCGGTGACGTCATCGTGCAGGTCTTCCTTGGTAAAAATGCGATCGCGTTGTTTGTAAATGGTCAGGCGTTGGTTGTTCAGGACATCATCGTATTCGAGAAGATGCTTGCGGATATCAAAGTTAGCCCCTTCGACTCGCGTTTGGGACTGTTCGATCAGGCGGCTGACTAGGTTCATTTCGAGTGGCAGAGCATCGTCCATCTTAAAGCGTTGCATTAGGGCATCTGCTTGCTCGCCGCCAAACAGGCGCAAGAGCTCATCTTCCATGGAGAGATAAAAGCGCGACGAGCCTGGGTCTCCCTGTCGGGCGGCGCGACCGCGTAACTGGTTGTCAATGCGCCGGGCTTCATGGCGTTCCGAGCCGATGACGTGCAAACCGCCCAGCGCCCGCACCTTTTCCATTTCTTCCATGTAACGTAGAAAATCGTTCACCTGAAGATCATAAATCCCATACTCGGCGGGATCAAGTTTCAGCAATGCCTCGCGGCGCTCCTGAAGCGACATCTCAAATGGATCGCTGTACCCGGCGCGGCGTAAGACGCGATGCACCGCAGCGATGGTTTCTTCTTTGAGTTCGCCGCCTAACTTAATATCGACCCCGCGCCCGGCCATGTTGGTAGCAATGGTCACTGCGCCAAAAGCGCCTGCCCCGGCGATAATCTGGCTCTCTTCGGTATGTTTGCGGGCGTTCAGCACCTGATCGGGGATGCCCCCTTGCAAGATCGCTAACAGGCGTTGCTCATCTTCTGGTTCAAGATACAAAATCTGGCGCAAACGGGAAAGGTTGCCCGGTTCTTCGGGGTTAAAGGGGATGTCCAGTTCGCGAGCCAGTTTGCGCATTTGGGTCAGATCGAGCTTTTCGAGCGGCTCATTCAGGAAGAGCAATTCGGGAATCTGACGCCCGTCTTCTTCGCGGTTGTTTTTCTCGAACCAGGTCTTCCGCAAGAGCAGCACTTGGGCAAGGCGGCGCATAGGTTCGGCGCGCAGGCGAGCGGACAGACGTTCGGACATCTCGACCGAAGTTGTGCCGACCAGCAGCGGCCGGCCGCGGGCGTGATTTTGCATGATCTCCTGCATGATGGCGCGAATTTTGGCTTCCTGGGTGCGATAGACGACATCCGGGTAATCTTTGCGTTTCCAATACAGCGGCTTTTTTTCAGGATCGTCTTTGCGCGCATAATAGCGAACCTTATACCCCCATTCGTCTTTGGCTTCCAGTTCCACTAGGCCCGATTCGGGTTGCATGGCGTGGTACTCGAGGTTGGTAGGGATGGCAAGAACACCCAGTTTGTAAATCTTGTCAAATTCTTCGGCTTCGGTGACTGCAGTACCACTCATGCCAGCCAGCTTTTCGTACATGCGAAAGTAATTCTGGATGGTGATGGTGGCATAAGTGACGTTTTCGGGTTGCACACGCACACCTTCTTTAGCTTCCACAGCCTGATGCAGGCCATCCGACCAGCGTCGGCCGGGCATCAGCCGGCCAGTGAATTCGTCAATGATAACCACCTTGCCACCCTGAACCAGATAATCCTTGTTGCGATGGAACAAGAACTGGGCGCGTAAGGCTTGCTCCAGATAGCCAAGCAAGCGTGCTTGTTCGGGTGTGACATCCTCGGGGCGATCTGGGTCACGAAGGGGCATGCCGAGCAACTCCTCGACATGCGCCTCGCCGATTTCGGTGAGTGACACAGTTCGGTCGCGTTCATTTACCTCGTAGTCTTCTGGGCGAAGGGCGCGCACCACCTGTGCCATGCGAGTGTACCATTCCACATCTTCGGAAGCCGGCCCAGAGATGATCAGCGGCGTGCGGGCTTCATCGATCAGAATGTTATCCACCTCGTCTACAATGGCGTAATAATGGCCGCGCTGGACTCGCTCCTCCAGGCTCCAGGCCATGTTATCGCGCAGGTAGTCGAAACCGAACTCGCTATTGGTCCCGTAAACGATGTCGGCCGCGTAGGCCTCGGCGCGCAGCACCATGCGCAGTTGGTGTTGATCCTCGTGTGGCGAGGTGCGTTCTAGATCGACGAGAAACGCTTTCTTGCCGTTTTCGGTGCGGGCAGCCATTTGGAGCACACCCACCGAGATTCCCAAGGCATGGTAGATTGGCCCCATCCAGCGGGCATCGCGCCGGGCAAGATAATCGTTGACCGTCACCAGGTGCACTCCCCGACCGGTCAGGGCATTCAAAT
The DNA here is from genome assembly GCA_034434515.1 of Anaerolineales bacterium. Lineage (GTDB taxonomy): Bacteria > Chloroflexota > Anaerolineae > Anaerolineales > UBA4823 > NAK19. The sequence continues at coordinate 10,592 of DAOTZA010000045.1, forward strand.
AGAGAGGCAGGGTGGCAACCAGCGTCTTTCCTTCGCCGGTGCGCATCTCGGCGATCTTGCCCTGATGTAAGACGATCCCACCGATCAGTTGGACGTCGTAATGGCGCAAACCAATGGTGCGTTTGCTGGCTTCGCGAACCGCTGCAAAGGCTTCTGGCAATAGATCATCCAGCGTTTCGCCTTCTTTCAACCGCTGGCGAAACTCCACAGTTTTGGCTGCCAACGCCTCATCGCTCAAAGCCTCAAATTCCTTTTCCAAGGCATTGATTTGAGCGACAGCCTGAGCGTATTTTTCTAATTCCTTTTTATTGGGGTCGCCCCCGAAAAGTGTCACAAACCTTCTCAACATGCTCATTACCTCGAAGGGTGATTATAGCACAGGCGCTTGACTTCTCTTAGGATGTTATAATCTTTGGTAGATGATCTTCCGAGGCATTCTCTTCTCACTCAAAGATGCCGGCTCAGGAGGGTCATGATCAAGGGCATCTTCGGGATGGCAAAGTTCTTGCCCTGGGATTGCTTGGAAACGATTGCCTGAGGAGGATAAGGATATGAACGAGAAAGCAGGCGCACAGATCAGCCGCCGCGCATTTATCCAATCAGCTTTGATCCTGGTTGTTATGATGCTGACTGCAGGCCTCTTAACCCTGATCCTGCCGGCCGGCGAATATCAGCGGATTGTGGTCGAGGGTCGCCAGGTGATTGATCCCCAATCCTATCGCCAGATCGAACGTCCCGCTTATCCTTTCTGGCGCTGGTTTCTGGCGCCAATTGAAGTCTTGGGTGGACCGGATCAATTGACTTTGATCGTGATTCTGGTCTTTATTTTGATGGTTGGCAGCGGCTTTGCGGTGTTGGATAAGTGCGGCATCCTTCAAGCGGGGTTAGGGCGGTTGATTGGGCGTTTTCAAAACCAGAAGTATCTGCTCCTGGCTTTGATTTCGTTTTTCTTTATGAGTCTGGGAGCGTTTTTTGGCATTTTTGAGGAGGTGGTGCCACTGGTGCCCATGATGGTCGCGCTGGCTTATCTGTTGGGCTGGGATTCGCTGGTCGGCCTGGGTATGAGCATCCTGGCAACCAATCTTGGCTTCTCGGCTGCAATTACCAACCCTTTCACCATTGGGGTCGCCCAACGCATTGCTGAATTACCTCCTTTTTCTGGCGCCGGTTTCCGTGCCATTGTTTTCTTATCCATGTATGGGATATTCCTCTTCTTCTTGTTCCGCTATGCCAGAAGAATCGACCGCCAGCCTCAGACCTCTCTGACGTATCAGGAGGATCAAGGCTTTCGCCAGCGCTTCCAATCCGTTGATCTCACTCAGTTACAGGCGATGGCTCCCCGCCTAGGCGCCGCCCTGGCTGTTTTTGGCGTTTTTCTGGTTTTCATTTTACTGGTCTTGATCGCGGCGCCGATTGTGCCAGCTTTGAGTGATTTCAGCCTGCCGCTGGTTGGATTGCTCTTCCTGGTTGGGGCTATCTCGGCGGGGATGAGCAGTGGGGTGGGATGGAAGACCGTCCGCGTTGCCCTGAGCGAGGGATTGGGTGGCATTGCACCTGGGATTCCGTTGATTTTAATGGCGGCCAGCGTAAAGTTTATCGTTGCCCAGGGGAAAGTGATGGATACGATTCTGTATCAGGCTTCGCAATCTTTAGGCAATTTGTCGCCTTTTGCAGCAGCGCTATGGGTGTATGGGTTAGCCTTGCTGTTGGAGTTCTTTATCGCTTCTGGCTCGGCAAAGGCGTTGTTGGTGATGCCCATTCTGTTGCCGCTGGCAGATTTGTTGGGAGTCACCCGTCAGGTAACCGTGACAGCGTATTGCTTTGGAGATGGCTTCTCGAATCTGGCTTATCCGACCAATCCGGTGCTGCTGATCTGCCTCGGCTTGACGGTGGTCAGCTACCCACGCTGGATCCGTTGGACGGCCAGCTTATGGCTGGGGATTGGGCTTGCCTCGGTGGTGTTTTTGGGGATTGCGGTGGTAATTGGCTTAGGTCCTTTTTAGGCAATCCCTACAGCTACAGCCGCCTGGGTTCGCTGGATAGGGCTTCGGAAGGAGCGCTTTCAGCGGCGATCGAAAGGCTGATGAGAAAGCCAAATCAATTTCGAAATAGCCATGCACTAACACATGCCGCATCCCAATCATACCGCAATGTCGCTCAAGCGTTCGCGGTCATCCCTCATACATCTACCGCCTTAGCCAAGACCTTTTCGCGAATCCGTTTTCGTAGCCCCTTTTCAGTCACCATATCTACATTCGTACCTAGCAGAGAACGCATTTCGTAGAGGAAACCCCCCAGGTCGAGCAAACTGCGGTCGGGCGCTAGTTCCACCAGAAAGTCCACATCGCTCTGTTCATCATCTGTTCCACGCGCCACCGAGCCAAATACCCGCACCCGCTGAATACCAAAACGAGCAGCGGTTTACAAGATTTGCTCGCGTTTTGAATGCAAAACGACTTGAATGCGGCTCATGTCCTAATTTTATCATGCCCAAATGCGGTTTTCATGTTCCAGAGAGACCCTTATCAGCAAACGTTTTTGCCATTTTCCTGCTGAACACAATGTTGAGCGTTGGGAAATTGAACGTGTCTTTCATCGCTCATCTTGTGCCCTTTACCGTTCATCTGAGTGCTTCCAGCATTGGGCGCAGCTTGTATTTTTGGCGATGCTTTTGCAGCAACTCGTCCAGACAGGCCTGCCAGCGCTCTGACTGACCTGCCCTGAGCAGGATGTCACGTCCCTGGCGGAGCCAGGCGATGGCAATATCGTAATAGGCCGAGCGGCCGCTCTCTATGATGTCTGTCGCCTGGCGATAGCACTGGGTGAAGGTCCAATCGGGGAACGCTTCACTGACGGTCTGGATGACTTTTTCCAACTTGCCCGACCAGGGACGTTGCTCTATCAGCGCCATGGCCTGCGGGTACATCTGTTCCAGCAGGTAGATTTCGATGATTAAGTCGGGTGCGTACGAAGAAAGCGCAGACTCCGCCGATCATCGTTTCCATCCAGGATTCCAGCTTTTGCTCCCATTTCCGCCGTTCCTCCTGGGAGAGGTCGGCACTCAACAGGGCTTCATTCCAAGCATCGGCAAAGCTCATCAGGTGTTCCTCTTCCGCCTCAGCACTGTCTTCGAGGAAGTCCCAGTCAAGACGGCGGCAGCCTTCGATCCAGGCGGTTGTGGCTGCTTCCAAGATACGCAACGCAGTGCGTGGCTCTCCCTGATCAAGGTAACTTACGGCCTGTTCGATGGCTGGGTCTAACGTCTCGGAAATCAGCGGCCACTCGTCATCGGCTTCGCTATACGCTGCGTAGGCATTGTGCCCGATTTCTCGCACGGCGGTTTTGATTTGCGCCTGCAGCCTGTCTAGGTCAATCCCGGCAGGCGATTCCGCTACGGGGTCGGCAGGGACTGCCACAAAATCTTCGATGGTCTCGATAATATCAGGATTCTGCTCAGCCAGGAACATTATCAGCGCAAGCAACTCTTCGCGGCTCTTGCCCTCTAGCTGAATACGAAGAGCAGGGCGAACGCTCACAGATTCGGGGCGGCGAATCAGCACCAGCAGGGTAGCAACGATGTGTTTGCAATCACCGCCGCCTTCATAAGGGCAGGAGCAGAGAGCTTCCTTGAGGTTGCCTTGCTCATCGAAATGCACATGGACACGATACGGCTCGAACTGACCGCCCTCCACTTGTGCAGTGAGCGTTCCTTCTCGCCAAACAGCATTGAAGACTGCCTCGGCCTCAAAGTAATTCACACCGCGCTGCCAGGAAGCGGCTGTAGCACGCTGGCAAATATTAACCAATGAGTATAATACTGCCAATCGCTTATTACTGGAATAGGCGTTGACTCTGTTGAAGGAGGTACGGCTTCGATGTCTGGTGCACATTGGTTGGTTTATGCCTTTCTGTCGCTGTTTACCTGGGGCTTATGGGGATTCTTGGGGAAAGTTGCTTCGCGGAGTATCTCTGGAGAAGGATTAGTGCTGGTTTCCAGCCTTGGCTGGGCAGCAACCTTCCCTATCCTTTTTACCGTCTTTCGCGCCCATTGGCGTCCCTCCCTGGGAAGTGGGGATTTGCTTTGGGGGGTTCTCGCCGGGGTGGTGGGAAGTTTGGGAATGTTATTTTTCTACTTTGCGCTCGCTCGGGGAGAAGCCTCTCGGGTGGTGGCGATTACGGCGGCTTATCCCCTGGTCACAGCTTTGTGTGCTTTTTTCCTCTTAGGAGAGCCGTTTTCCCTGCAAAAGGTCATTGGGTTAGCTTTTGCCCTGATCGGGATTGGCATCCTTTCGCAGTGAAGGAGCGAAACCTGCTATTGCGGTGATCCGCATCCAGAAATACGGCGAAGTCCGCATCATTCCTTATTTCTATTCCGAATAGCATTGAAAAGCGCCTCTGACCGTTGACGGTTTTAGTTTTGTAGAGAAAGCCTTTTGCTCCGAATTTTAACAACCTGCTATCATAAGTTGTGTTGATAATTGGCTCAGAAAACCGTCCACGAATTGATCACGAAGAAAACCGTCCACGAATATTTCACGAATGCACGAATAGCGCTTCCATTCGTTACTTCATGGACGGTTTATCCTGCCAAATAGAGCCTTTGGTAGGTAATTACTCCGAATTTTGATTTGATGGTGGTAGGGAATCGCTCCATTTTTTATCATTCTGAATACCGAATCCTGCACCTTAAAATTCTCAATTCTTTAAGGTCAGGGCGAAATGACCATGCTATAATTTTCTTAGACCCCCATGAGCTTTGTCCATTTACACGTCCATTCCGAATATTCCCTGCTGGATGGTTTCAGCAATCTTAAGCAGTTGGTGAAGCGCGTCAAAGAGATGGGCATGCCAGCCGTTGCGCTCACCGACCATGGCACGATGTTTGGCGTAGTCGAATTCTATAATCAGGCGGTGGCTGCGGGGATCAAACCCATTATCGGTGTTGAGGCTTATCTGGCGGCTCGCAGTATGAAAGAGCGCGATCCCCAACTGGATAAGAAATCCACCCATATCCTTCTCCTGGCTGAAAACCAAACCGGCTATCAAAATTTGCTCAAACTGGTCAGCGCTGCCCAATGCGAGGGATTTTACTATTACCCGCGCATCGACCACGAACTCCTGGCGCAATATTCGGAGGGCTTAATTTGTACCTCTGGCTGTATGTCCGCTGAAGTACCGCGCCTGATTATCGAGGGGCAGGTCGAAGAAGCGCGCCGCCGTCTGGATTGGTATTACGAGGTTTTTGGACCGCAGCGCTTTTTCCTGGAGTTGCAACAGCACGATATCAATGAAATGGAAACCATCAACCGCAACCTGCTCACCCTGGGCAAGCGTTATCAGGCTCAGTTCGTTGCCACCAATGATGTCCATTACATTGAAAAGGAAGATTGGCGGCTGCAGGATATCCTCCTTGCCATTCAGACCGGTAGCGTTCTCAGCGACCCCAATCGCATGAGGATGACCGACCCTTCTTATTATCTGCGCTCGCCAGCCGAGATGAGCGCTTTGTTTGCCGAAATACCCCAAGCTCTCCAAAACACCTTGTTGATTGCCGAACGCTGTAATGTGGATTTGAGCTTCAAGGGCTACCACCTGCCAGTCTTCGAGGTTCCAGAAGGGTATACCCCGCAGAGCTATCTGCGCGAACTTTGTGAACAGGGGCTGCAAAAACGCTATGGTAATCGCGCCGCAGACCCGGCTATCCGTCAGCGCCTAGAATATGAATTGGATGTCATCCATCAGATGGGATTTGACACCTACTTCCTGATCGTTTGGGATTTGTGTCGCTATGCTCGTCAGCGCGGCATCTGGTATAACGCCCGCGGTTCGGCAGCCGGCTCCATCGTTGCTTACTGCCTGGAAATTACCTTAGTCGATCCCCTTGAGCACGGTTTGATCTTTGAACGGTTTCTAAATCCCAGTCGGATTTCCATGCCGGATATCGATTTGGATTTCCGTGATGACCGCCGTGTCGAGATGATGGAATATGCAACACACAAATATGGGGAAGAGAAAGTTGCCCAAATCATCACTTTTGGCACCCTCGGCGCCCGGGCTGCTATTCGAGATGTGGGAAGGGTAATGGATATCCCCTTAAATGAGGTCGATCGGGTCGCCAAGCTCATCCCCAACATCCCGGGTAAGCCGGTGACCATCCGCCAGGCGTTGGAAGAAGTGCCGGATTTGAAGCAGATTTATGACAGCACCCCCTATCTCAAGGAATTGATCGACACGGCGAGTCAGATGGAAGGAGTTGTGCGGAATGCCGGCACCCACGCAGCCGGGGTGGTGATCGCCGACCGGCCGATTGTGGAATATATTCCGATCCACCGCCCCACCGGAGCGACCAGCGAGGAAAACCCGGTCAAAATCGTCACCCAGTTTGAAATGTCTATCCTGGAGAGCCTGGGTTTGCTTAAGGTCGATTTTCTCGGCCTAGCCACGCTCACCATTATGGCGCGAGCCTGTGATCTGATCCGTCAACGGCATGGGGTTGACTTAAATCTTTACAACATTCCCATAGACGATGCGGCTACCTACGAACTCTTGGGGCGCGGCGAAACGGCGGGCGTCTTCCAGGTCGAAGGTTCGGGGATGCGCCGTTACCTGATGCAGATGAAGCCCAAAAACCTCTCGCATGTGATCGCCATGGTAGCGCTTTTCCGTCCTGGACCGATGGATTTTATTCCCAGTTACATTCGCCGCATGCACGGTGAAGAGCCGGTAGTATACCGCCACCCAGCCCTGGAACCGATCTTTCGCGAGACGTATGGTTTCCCGGTCTATCAGGAACAATTGATGTTCGCCGTGATGCAACTGGCCGGTTACACTGCCGCTGAAGCGGATGACCTGCGCAAAGCGATCTCGAAAAAACTGAAGGATAAATTGTTAAAGCATCGCGAGAAATTCATCGCTGGGGCAACCAGAAACGGCATACCAGAAGAGACTGCTGGCGCAATTTTTGATGATTGGGAGGAATTTGCTCGCTACGGTTTCAATAAGGCGCATGCTGCCGATTATGGCGTGATTGCTGTTCAAACGGCGTATCTAAAAGCTCATTACCCGGTCGAATATATGACCGCTTTATTGTCCGTCTCCGCCAGTGAGACCGAAAAAGTTGCCTTGTATGTGGCTGATGCCCGGCGGATGGGCATCGCCGTTGAACCGCCCGACATTAATGTTAGCGGTTGGGATTTTACGATCGAAGATGATCCTGCCAGCGGCAAGTCGAAAATTCGCTTTGGCCTTGGCGCGGTCAAAAACGTCGGTCATGGACCGGTAGAGGCGATTCTGAAAGGGCGCAGCGAGCAACCCTTTGCGGATTTGAATGATTTTGCTCGGCGAGTTGACCTTCGTCAGGTCGGACGGCGCGCCCTGGAAAGCCTGATCCGCGTTGGCGCCTTTGATCGTTTTGCGTCGCGCTGCGCCTTGCTGGAAGCCATCGAGAATCTCATGGCAACCAGTGCGGCTCATTTTCGAGCGGTGGAAAACGGGCAACTGACCCTCTTTGGAGCGCATACCGGGGTCAGTGAATTTATTGCCTTACCCAAATCGGTTCGCGAGGTTACCAGAAAAGAGATGTTGAATTGGGAGAAGGAGTTGATCGGCTTGTATGTCTCCGATCATCCGCTCAATCCAGTGATGGATGTTCTCTCTCAAGCAGTAACGCATTATTCCGCACAATTAGGGGAGGCGTCTCCCCAGGAAAAGGTGCGCGTCGCCGGCATGATTACTCAGATTCGGCCTTATCAGACAAAAAGCGGCAAGGCGATGGCTTTTGTCACCCTGGAGGACATCCAGGGGAGCATTGAACTGGTGATCTTCCCCAATACCTGGCAGAAAGTCAAATCGTCCATCGAGTTAGAACGGATCATCCTTGTGGAAGGGAAACCCGCCGGCGATGCGGGCGAAGCCAAGGTGTTGGTCGATCAAGTCTTTACCGATTTACAAGTTGTCACCCCTCTGACAAGCCAAACATCTCCCCTGGCGGGGTTAAAAACGGCGCCTGCTGGAAAACGGACGTCAGGCAAAACGACCGTTGCCGGCACGCCACTGCCGCAACCGCCCGTGATTGAACCGATCGAGGAGTGGGAGTTGCCCGATGAAGAGATTCCCTTGCCCCAAGATGACCCTGTCGTTTGGGAAGAAGAGCCGTTCGTGCCTTTGATTGACTCACCCGCGACAGCGGCAAGCCTGGATAGGGGTGAGAGGGCTCCTTCAGCGGACGCAGAGAGCGAGGTGGGAGTGCCGCCGCTGGGCGAACAAACCACGCCGCTTCGCGAGGCTCGGACGGCTTACATTTTGCCACCAGAGATTGAGAAAGAGAATAAAGAAATCAAAATGTTAACGGTTATTTTCCGCCAGGGAGAAGATAAAAGCCGCGACTTAGTTCGCTTTCGGCGCATCTATGGCACGCTGGTTTCTTATCCCGGCGAAGACCGCTTTTGTTTTCAAGTGTTCGACAAGGGGCGGGGATACCTGATCGAGTTTCCCAACGAGACGACCCAGGTTTGTGCCGAACTCCTCCAACGCTTGCAAGACTTCGTCGGCAAAGAAAATTGTCGGGTTGAAAAGCTGCCGATCCATTAGTTGGTGCTCACCTTTTTTCTCACCTTACAAGACTGTAGAGTCAAAAACCCCAATAATTCCTTAAAATAAATTTGACTCCACTGCAAAAACGGATTGGTAAAAATTCTCCAAAAACCCTCCTCAAAAAGGGCAAACGGCAATATAATGCAGGCAACCCCCTCTCGAGGAGCACAGCATGTTTCGCAAAAACAGCCGACACCTGCAAATCCCGCTGACCAGCCATGTGGACGAACTGCCCGACTTTCTCCGTGAGCGGTTGCGGAACTCATGGGCTGAAACCTTTTATCGGGAATTTTTCTGTCGTCTGGACGAACAACCCTTTGCCGTCCTGTATGCGGAAGAGCCTTCGCGCCCGAATGTATCGGTGAATGTGTTGGTTGGGCTGGAGTTTCTCAAGGCGGCTAATGGGTGGACGGACGAGGAGATGTACAACGAGTTCTGCTACAACGTCCAGGTGCGCTATGCCTTGGTGGATCGTCAGGGGGGGGAAGGGAATTTTGACCTGCGCACGCTGTACTATTTTCGCGAGCGGTTGGCGCGCCATCTGCAGGAAAGGGGGGAGAACCTGCTGGAGCAGGCCTTTGAGCAAGTCACGGATGAACAACTGCAGGCATTCTGCCTGAAGAGTGGCAATCAGCGGATGGATAGCACCCTGCTGGCATCGAACATTCGTCAGATGGGTCGCCTGCAACTGCTGGTGACCTCATGCAGCGCGTGTGGCGGATGCTTTCAGAAGAAGATCAGCAGCGCTATGGCGAGCTTTTCGCTCCGTATCTGCAGGGGCACGCCGGGCAATATGTCTATTGGCTTAAGAAAGCCGAGCTGCCTGCTCACCTGCAGCGCATCGGCGAGACGATGGGGCGCCTGTTGACGGAACTGGAAGCGGCTTATGGCGAGCAGCCCACTTATCACGTCCTGGCACGGGTGTTTGCCGAGCATTTCCGTCTGGAGCCGGAAGGACTGCAGGTCAAGGAGGGCAGCGAAGGGTGTGGAACGTTTAACGGTGGACCTTTCACAAATTCGTTCACGTGGCAAAACAGCTCCCAACCGGCCTCTTTACCGACCTTTGAATCGGATGAAGCCAGCTCACTTTTCACGAATGATTCTCCTGCAGTTG
>DAOTZA010000046.1:0-36813 GCA_034434515.1 Anaerolineales bacterium
CGTAAACGGGTGGGATCGCCGATCAGATCATTGGGAATATCTGCGGGGATAATACAAATTGTCTCTAAATTCTTTTCAGATGCGCGTTGCGCCATTGTTCTGGACACAGACTCGACCGTAGCGCGCAACTCAAACTCTATGTTTTCTATTTCAAGTTTCCGCGCTTCTATTTTTGAGAAATCCAGGATATCGTTGAGAAGCGCCAAAAGAGCATCAGCCGATTCAAGAGCAGTTTTGACAAATTCTTGTTGCTCAAGTGACAAGGGGGTATCTAAAAGAAGCTCTAACATCCCCATAATGCCGTTCATCGGCGTGCGGATCTCATGGGACATGTTAGCAAGAAATTCACTTTTGGCACGGTCTGCCTCTTCGGCGCGGACCTTGGCTTGCAACAGCTCGGTGACATCATGGTACATTCCCAAAATCCCAACTCTTTGCCCCTCGACAATGATCGGGACTCCCAAAATCTCAACATCAATCAGCGTGCCATCTCGTTTTTTTCTTCTACCAAGCGTATGAACGGAGTAATTCAAGGCTGTTTGGGTTAAGTCTCTCGCTTCATTCTCAAGGTCAGGGGTAGAAATCAGCGAGTCCAGATCGAAACCAAGCACCTCTTTTTCGCTGTACTCAAACAACGACTCGAAAGCTGGGTTGCATGATACGATTTTATCTTCTCTATCTAAAATCACTATGGCGACTGGGCTGTTATAAACCACAGCCTCAAAATACTGCTTTTGACGCAACAACTCTATCTCTGCATGGCGTCGATCGGTGATATCGCGAACGATGTATACACAGCCTTTTGCGGATGGTTCTAAATCAATTGGATATTCGGAGACCTCATACCAGCCTGAAAGCAAGGGAAATTGACAAAAATCCTCCTGGTAGGCAAAACTGTTATTCGGAGGCACATCTTCGCCATAAAATAAGCGGTTGATACTGAGTCCAATGACTTCTTGAAATGATTTATGAAACTGCTCAACGACCATCCGATTACAACGCACGATCCTTCCACTCTGATCAACAATCAAAATCATATCTTTCCCAGCATCAAAAACGACTTCCCATTCTCTTTTGGCTCGAGAAAGGATTTGCTCGATTTTTTGTCTTTCCTGATTTTCCTCAACCAATTTCTGATTGCTTACGGACAATTTTCGGGTTCGCTCCTCAACTAGACTCTCTAACTCTCTGGCACTTTCCTGCAAACGATAGCGGACATTGCCCAGAATGGCAAAGATACTGCCCAGAGCGAGAGGCATCAAGTCAATAAACCATAGAACTTTTTGCGTTTTCTGAATTTCTATAAAACTGGCAAAAGCGAAAGCCATCCCCCGATCATAGATCATAAGAATCGTAGATACCAATATACCTAAGATTCCTACTCCAAAGCCAAGCAACGTATAGCGTAAGACAGGGTTACGCAAGTTCATAAAATCTATCCTCATAATTTTTTTCAGTTTAGCATGTTTAGCAAATCATTACATCAACAATTTTGTTAGGTAACTCCTTACAATTTGTTAATTTCTTAGACAATTCCTGCATAATAACTTGACATATGTTGTCTTATTCGATAAAATTCTAAAGAATATGGTTTTTGGAGGTGATTCATGAAAATAACCATTGCGGGCGGAACTGGATTTATCGGGACAGCGCTCACGAATTTTCTCATTCATAACGGTCATGAGATTATTATCCTCTCACGGCGCGGCGGCAAAGATTATAAAAGTCTTTTAAATTCAAAGCAAAACCCGATCTCCCTTTATTGGGATGGCGTAAACCTGGATGAATGGGCTTCAGCAATCGAGCTTAGCGATGTGGTCATCAATCTAGCCGGTGAAAACATTGGCGGGAAAAATATTCTAGAGGTGGCTACCAAGCGCTGGACGCCAGAGCGGAAAGAATCGCTTCGTCGTAGCAGAATTGCAAGCGGTAAAGCGCTCCTGCAAGCGATAAAGGCTTCTTCTTCTAAGCCAAAAGTTTTCATCCAGGCTTCAGCAGTCGGATATTATGGCAGCCATCCCACTCGAGAAATGGATGAAGACACACCTCCTGGGAATGATTTTCTAGCCAACCTGTGCGTCGAATGGGAGCATTCAACAGCAGAACTGGAACAGATGGAAATTCGACGCGTCATTACTCGAATCGCAGGGGTTGTCATGTCGCTCCAGGGTGGTTCATTTCCCTTCATCTTGCTGCCTTACCGTTTTTTCCTGGGGGGCCCTTTGGGCACGGGCCGTCAATGGGTTTCCTGGATACATTTACAAGACCTTGTTCGCGCGATTGCATTTCTCATCGAACAACCGTCCGCTAACGGTCCATTCAATCTCTGCGCACCGCAGACGATAACCAGCCAGGAGCTCAGTAAAGTCATCGGTAAAGTGATGAATCGTCCATCTTTCTTCCCCACTCCAGAATTTTTCTTCCGTATGGCATTTGGTGAAAAAGCTGATTTGCTCCTGGCGTCCCAAAAACAAATCCCAAAAAGGCTGTTAGCTGTTGGATTTGAATATCAATATCCAACTGTCGAAAGTGCCATTCAGAATTTATTGCGTTCGTCTACCTGAACCCTGACAAAAAGACAAGTACACACCATAACGAAAGGCAAACCATCAATGGAAGACTACATAAAACTCGGCACCATTTCACAAAAAGTAAGTGCGCTTGGAATTGGCACTTGGGCATGGGGCGATCGCAGCTTTTGGGGATTTGGTTCCGATTATGGAATCAACGATATTCGCGAAGCCTTTAACATCAGCATAGCTCAAGGAATTAACTTCTTCGACACGGCTGAGGTATATGGCAATGGCTTGTCTGAAAAAATCCTTGCTTCTCTCATTGAGGAGGCAAATGTTGCCCCGGTCATAGCCACCAAATTCTTCCCATACCCATGGCGATGGCGATCAGCCGACTTCCGTAAAGCTTTAGCGAGCAGCCTGCAGCGCTTAAACCTGAAGCGGGTGCATTTATACCAAATTCACTGGCCCTTCCCACCAATGCCGGTCGAAAAATGGGTCAGCGGTTTGGCAGATGCTTATGAGGATGGGCTAATGGAAGCAGTTGGTGTCTCCAATTATAACGCTGATCAACTGCGCCGGGCGCATGATGTGCTTGCCAAGCGAGGCATTCCATTAACCTCTAATCAGGTGCCCTACAGCCTGATCAATCGCAAGATAGAAAACAATGGCGTTTTACAAGCCTGTCAAGAACGAAATGTCCAAATAATCGCCTATAGTCCCATTGGACAGGGAATGCTAACCGGAAAATATTCTGAGCAAAATCCACCTTCTGGAACCCGCCGCTTTTTATACTCCACCAAATTTCTCCGCAAAATAAAACCACTTCAAGCAAAGCTGAAAGAGATTGGCGCTGCGCATGGTGGAAAATCGGCTGCACAAGTTGCTTTAAATTGGGTTATCTGCAAAGGCGCCATCCCCATTCCAGGAGCCAAAAATCGCAGACAAGCTGAGGAAAATGCTGGTGCACTCAATTGGCGATTATCTGAAGAGGAGGTTCGGACTCTGGATCAACTCAGTGATCAACTTGCTCGATAAAGCCATTCCTTTGATTTCGGCGGGTAAATCAAATCCACCTTGTCCAGAAAGCAGGTAAAATAAACCTATTCAAAATTCTTCAGTAAAGGGCATTTGATGATTCACATTGAACAAGTAAATCCTTCCGATCCAAAAGACATCCATCGTTTCATCTCAATCCCATTTCGTCTCTATCGTCATACTCCCCAATGGGTGCCTCCATTCATAAACGACTCAAAACTATACCTCAATCAAAAAAAGCATCCTTTTTATCGCCATTCAACAGCCGAGTTTTTTATCGCCAGCAGAGATGGCGAAGACATTGGCCGTATCGCAGTGCTTGAAAATCGGCATTTTAACGAATATCACCAAAAAAAGGACGCCCAATTTTATTTTTTTGATTCAATTAATGACCACGAAGTCGCCCAAGCGCTCTTCACCCGCGCTTTTGAATGGGCAAAAGCCCGAAACTTAAACCGCATGGTGGGACCGAAAGGGATGGGTCCACTCGATGGGTACGGCGTTTTAGTTGAGGGGTTTGAGCATCGGCAAATAATGATGATGATGAATTATAATCACCCATATTACAAGGATCTCATTGAAGCCCAAGGTTTCACCAAAGAGGTTGACTTTGTGTCCTGTTATTTATCTGCAGACACCTTTCGCTTACCAGAACGAGTGCATCACATTGCGCAAAGGGTCCAAGAACGAGGTACTTTGAAGGTGTTATCCTTCCAAAATCGCTCACAACTCCGTCAGTGGGCAAAAAAAATCGGCAAAGCATACAATAACGCATTTGTTAATAATTGGGAGTACTATCCCTTGACTGATGAAGAGATTCAATTTGTGTTGGATAACATAATTCCTTATGCTGATCCCAAATTGATTAAGGTTATCACTCATGACGATGAAGCGGTAGGATTTCTATTTGGTTTTCCGGATATATCAGCCGCCATGCAACGGGCAAAAGGAAGGATCAATCCCATCTCTATCGTGGATATCCTGATCGAAATGCGGCGCACTCAGTGGATTGCCTTGAATGGAGCGGGAATTCTTCCCGAATTTCACGGTCGCGGTGGAAACGCCCTGTTATATTCTGAAATGGAAAAAACTGTTCGCAATTATCAATTCAAACATGCTGACTTGACTCAAGTTGCTGAAACTGCTGTCCAAATGCGAAGAGATCTCGAGAACTTGGGTGGAAAACCCTATAAAAACCATCGCGTGTATGCTAAGTTCATCTAATCCAGAATCATCCAATCACAGATGAGCGAAAATCAACTCACCCTAAAAGAGCTTCTTGCTGAACCCAACCAAATCGAGGACTTAAAAATTCCACAGAGCATTGTGTTGGATATTATTTTTCGTCTTTTGTTCAATGAAGGTAATGTTGCCTTAGCGCGCTTTGTGGAAGTCCTCAAAATATCCAACCGGATCATTGACGAAATTCTGGCGTGGATGCAAAAAGAACATCTGGTAGAAGTTGCAAAAGCCATTGGGGAATTGGGACGCCTTGGCTATGTTTATACGCTCACAGAAGCCGGAGAAGAACGCGCCCGAGGAGCATTTGAGCGGAGTCAATACATCGGTCCTGTACCGGTATCGATCCCGGCCTATAATCAAGGCATTGAACTGCAGACCCAACAACGGCGCCGTGTTCAAGCCTCTCAGGTCAAAGAAGCTTTAAGAAAACTCATTTTGCCTGATGACTTCCATCGCCGTATCGGACCCGCAATAAATTCAGGTTCTTCCCTATTTCTTTATGGGCCGCCCGGAAACGGAAAAACTACCGTTGCGCAAGCAATTTCTCAACTGATATCCGGCACAGATCCTATTTGGATACCCTATGCCATTACCGCTGGAGGACATATCATCCAAATTCACGATCGTCTTGTCCATCATCAAATGAAAATGGACACAAAACGAACAAGCGAATTCGGTCGGGTTGATGGGCGTTGGGCATTGTTTCATCGCCCAACGGTAATGGTTGGGGGCGAGCTAAAGATGGAAGCCTTAGATTTACGCTACGATCCAATCGCCAAGATTTACGAAGCTCCGCTTCAGCTTAAGGCAAATGGAGGAATGTTCCTCATTGATGATTTCGGCCGGCAACAAGTTCGACCGGGCGACCTGCTCAACCGCTGGATTGTTCCTTTAGAAAACCAGGTAGATTTTTTGCGTTTGATAAGCGGACAAACCATTGTTGTTCCGTTCAAGTTACTATTGGTATTCAGCACCAACCTTGACCCATATGAGTTAATGGACGACGCCTTCTTGCGTCGTATTCAAATTAAAGTCGAACTCTCATCACCAGATGAGAAAATGTTTGCTCAGATTTTTCTGCTCGAATGCAAAAACCATAATATTCCCTTCAACAAGGACGCTTTTCTATATTTACTGAATAGGTGGTACAAACAATCCAACCGGGTAATGCAAGCAGTGCACCCGCGCGATTTATTGCGCACCATTAAAGCTATCTGCGATTATGAAGGTATTCCACCTGCCATGACTCCTGAACTGCTTGACCAGGCATGCAAAAGCTACTTCGTCAGCCAATAAGTCATCCATTTTTGCAAAAACATTCTGGTGCAGACATTAGCTCACTTTTGATACCTTTCCTGACTTGATAGCTATTGATAGTTCCAAAAGGTACAATAAATAAAGACAAACAAAGATCAAATCACCGAAGGTAGAGGTAAAACAATGCGCGAAGTAGCAATTCTTGGAGTCGGTATGACGCCGGTTGATGAACATTGGGACAAATCCATCCGCGATCTGGCTGCAGAAGCGGTGATCCTTGCCCTACAAGATGCCCAACGTGAAAGTGTTGATGCCCTTTATGTTGGAAACATGCTCTCTGGCCTGATTAGCCAACAAGAAAACCTGGGCACACTCATTGCTGATTGGGCAGGACTGCGTCACATAGAAGCAGTCAAAATCGAAGCAGCTTGCAGTTCTGGCGCTGCGGCAGTGCGTCAGGCAGCAATTGCAGTTGCCTCTGGCTTTATCGATTCGGCAATTGCGGTTGGGGTAGAAAAAATGACTGAAGCCAAAGGTACTGAGATCACTGCCGCACTAGCAACTGCGGCTGATGCCGATTATGAGGTTGCGCACGGAGTGAGCTTTGTCGCTCTGAACGCTCTAATCATGCAACGCTATATGTACGAGTATGGATGGCAGCATAAGGATTTTGCTCCCTTTTCGATCAACGCCCACCACAATGCCCTGACCAATCCCTTTGCTCGATTACAAGAAGAAATTAACGAGCAGGATTACACGAAGGCAAAAATGATTGCCTATCCAATTAATTTATTGGATGCCTCCCCTATTGGAGACGGCGCAGCTGCGGTTTTAATTGTCCCAAGAGACACATTGCGCAAGAACGGTCAACCCATAATCAAGATTGCCGGCTCGGCTGCAGCCACCGATAGCATTGCTATTCATGACCGCAAAGACCCACTCTGGCTGAAAGCTGCAGAAATTTCTGCTCAAAAAGCCTATTCCCAAGCGGGCGTCAATCCAGAAGACATCGATTTCTTTGAGCTTCACGACGCTTTCTCGATTATGTCCGCATTATCTCTCGAGGCCTGTGGATTTGCAGCGCGCGGCAATGGGCCTCGCCTTGCCCTGGATGGTCAAATAACGTTAAACGGTAAGCTTCCCATAACCACCATGGGTGGTTTAAAAGCTCGCGGACACCCGGTTGGAGCAACCGGAGTCTATCAGATCGTGGAGGCTGTTCTCCAACTGCGCGGGGTGGCAGGCGAAAATCAAGTGCCCGATGCCAGGATTGGTATGACCCAAAATATCGGCGGGAGCGGCTCAAACATCATCACCCATATTCTGGTTAAAGAATGAGATAGCGCCGATATTTTATTATTTTCTTGAACCAAAGTATGGTGCCTCAAATTCAAGTTACAGCAACGCCCCTCTTAGAATACACGCCTCCAAACCCGATAACCATTAATATCATTATTGGGTTAGGTGTCCTTACGATCATCGTTATCCTCGTTGGTGTGTGGTTAAACAAAGCCAACCTGTAAAATAATCATCGGGGGTAATGAATACCATCACCTACCCCTCGTATTCAATTGCTTTGGGGAAAATTGAAGGTACAATAAAAATATAGGCGTTCCAAAACTAAAATACCCTATCCCTATCGAAGAGGAGGTCCTTAACGACAAATCACACCCAATATTCTGTCCATCCCTTTTCATTTTTTACCATCCATCCGCCTTAATAAAAATCAAAGTTCTTGACATAAGGGAGTTGCGAATGACCGAAGAGTTCCGCCAGAGATTAATGATCGAGACAAGCAAATTAGACGATATTAACGCTGTTCTGCTAGATCCGAATGTAGAAATCATCCAACAATTCCTCGATGTCGTCAAAAAATATGGCACCCCCGCTGAGATAAATCAGAAAGCCAGAAACGCCGGATCACTTCCTAATCTCATTAATCTGGTTCGTCAAGAATGTCCGCAGTATCTCCAGGATTTGAAATGGCTGGAAGAACAACGCGATCACAAAGCGTTCATCAGTATCCATGAGTACCGTCGCAAGGTGCTTGGCGACCGTCTCAGTGCAATAACCTTTGCTGATGACTATGCGGTGACTTTAGAGATCAGCGCCACCCAATATTTTCCCTGGATAATATCAATTGCAAAAAAAGCGCTTGAGGAAAGGTCGCTCATGCCAGGGCGATTTATTCGGGTTCGTAAGATGAAAGAGCAAGAGGAGGATGGTGACCTGGTTGCCATGGCAGCCGCTATGCAGATCATTGGCGCCAGTTATGTCGAATCCTTAGATACCAAAGGAACCGATGGAGCGAACATTCATCTCGGAGGTCCAGAAACCATTACCGGCTATTTCGGCGGAGTCGGGCAACCCAATGACTACGCTTTGAAGTGGATCGATGAATATCTTTACTATTACACAACCTACGGTATTCGCCAGGTTTTAAACCTCAATTCCGGTACCATCTTGTTAGGCTACCTCTTATATCGTCTTGGGATCGATATTGAATTCAAGATTTCCGTCTTCGTCGGTAATGACAACCCCTATGCTGCTTTATGGACATTAATTGGAGCTAAGCTCTTCTCTCGCTCAGATGGAAGCACGCCTCTGGTTGGCTTCAATTGGAGCAACTCAGTCAACAACCAGACCATTGAACTAACTGCTCAAGTCCGCAAAAAGCTAAACTTCGAAGATCTAGTTCGCTTTGAACACCACATCACTGAAACCTGGAAGAGCATTGTGCGTCAACCTTATAACCGCCGGGCAGAGCTGGTTGAACTAGCTCGAAAGGTAAAAAACATCAGCGCCAAACATGAAGGAGGCGATCCAGAAGTAGAAATAACCCGCGAACACCCTTCGGATATCTTAGATTACTTCCGAGAGAAATCCGAAGTGATTTCCTCCGGAGATTGGGATCATCTGCTACTTAACTTTTTGGATAAATTTGACGCCACCAATCGCACAGCCCAGGCTCTAACGGAAAACGGGATTTCTGTGATCGCCGCCCAGCATCTGCATTATTACGAATAAGTCCTCCCCGGTCACAACGATCTCCGCCAATAGGGAGAGCTGACGGTCAACACCTATTGGCGGTTATTTAATTGCTCCATCACTCGAGTTATTTCCAGATAGAAGGGCGATTCATCTTCCAACTCGATGAGAGGTTTACCAATTGCATCAAAAGTGCTCAGTCTGTCATCTTCGCGAAATAGACCGATTAATGGTATATCCATTTTGCCGATAAATTCTTTCAAATCAGGTGTGATTTCTCCTCGAACCCTGTTGAGCACCAGATAGGCGTTGTGGATGCGGATATCTAACTCCTGTCGAAAGCTCGCTATGCGCTGGGCTGCAACCAGACCGCGAATGCTCGGGTCTGAAACGACAATCAGGTGATCGACATCTCGTGTCGTGCGCCGGCTAAGATGTTCCATCCCTGCCTCATTATCGATCACAACATAGCGATAATTTTTGCTGATCGTATCAATAACCATTCTCAAATTGTGATTTACCGCGCAATAACAACCTGGACCCTCTGAGCGCCCCATGGCGATCAAATCAAAGTCGTTGCCTTCTATCATGGCAGAGCGAATTTGATAATCCAGATATTCTCGTTTCGTTATTCCGCCAGGTAAAGAGCCAATGGCAGCCCCACTTGTTGCTAGGGACTCCTTGACCTGTTCCAGCATATCCTCGCGGATATCTCCCACTGTCCATTCCAGTTCAACGCCCAAAACCAAATTCAAGTTACTGCTTGGATCAGCATCAATTGCAAGCACTGGCGTCAGGCGATTGCGAATTAAGTACTTGATAATTAAGCCAGCAATCGTTGTTTTACCAACCCCCCCTTTTCCGGCTAAAGCAATGAAAGTAGTCATGCGCTCGCTCCTCGTTTCTAACAGTAAAGTTCAATTCTTTTCCACCACCGATAAAAGTTGATCGGCCATCTCATGAGCTTTTTGTTTAAGTTGCGGGACATAATCAAAAACGGCAATGCCTAATCGATCTGCCTCTTGTACTGCCAAATCGGCATATAAAACACCCAAAAGAGGGATACCAGGAGTATTCTCTTGCAAGAACTGTTCCTCTTCTTCATTCCTCACCTTATTCCCCACCAACCACAAACGAGTTAGCCCAATATCATTGGCTAGTTTTTTGATTTGAGAAGCTGTTCCGAGACTGCGCCGGGTAGGTTCAACGACAACTAACATAGCATCTACAAAATCCACCGTTGCTCGACCAAGATGCTCCACCCCGGCATACATATCTAAAATTAACATCTCGTCTTTCCGAAACAGAAGGTGTGTGAATAAGGTTTTTAGCATTGCACTCTCAGGGCAGATACAACCGCTTCCTCCTGTATCCACTGAACCCATCTCTAACAAGCGCACCCCTCGATGAACCACGCTAAAGCGTTCCGGAATGTCATCGACCCGAGGATTGAGGGTAAAAAATCCACCAATGCTACCGGGTTTGGCACCTGTCCTTTCTTCGATCAATTCATCCATTTCACTAATCGGATGCAATTTCGCCCTTAACTCGGGAGGAAATCCCAGTGCACCTGCTAAACAGGGCGCTGGGTCTGCATCAACAGCTAACACTTGCATCCCTCTGTCAGCATAGGCTTGGGCAAGCAGCGCCGCAAGCGTTGTCTTTCCAACTCCGCCTTTACCAGTGATGGCTAGCTTCATTCTTTCTTACCTCTTCTTCCTTTTAACTTTCGGACCTTGAGGTGTATCTTCTATTTCATAGCCCAGCTCACCTACTTTGGCGCGCAAGGCATCTGCCTCTGCCCAATTGCGTATCTGGCGGGCTTGCTGCCGTTTTTCAACCAGTTCCATTACCTCCGATGGGACGGCTTCTTCCACCGGTTTCCAGTTTGCCAGATCCAACCCTAAGACCTGATCAAAAACTAGGATGGTAGCTTTTTTTGTATCGGGAGAGAGATCCGACTTGGTAAGTTCCCACATCACCGCCACAGCTCGAGGTAAATTGAGATCATCGTTCACCTCATTACGGAATCGCTCTATCCATTCTTCGTCGGGTGTACCGGGCTTGCCCCATTCATAAACCAGATTCCGTAAGCGCTCCAGGCTATAAGCTGCGCTGTCTAAACCTTCCCAAGTGAAGTTCAACTTTGCCCGATAATGTGCGCTCATGCAGAAAAAGCGATATGCCAGAGGATCGTAGCCTCGATCAATTAAGGATTGCAAGCGCAAGAACTCGCCGGCAGATTTCGACATCTTTTCTGCGTCAAGCTGCAAAAAATGGCCGTGTAACCAAAAATTCGCCAGGCGGGTTCCAAAACAGGCCTCAGTTTGAGCAATTTCATTGGTATGATGGACATTGATATGATCTTCCCCGCCGCAATGGATATCAAAAAATTCTCCCAAATACCGAACCGACATGGCAGAGCATTCAATGTGCCAGCCTGGAAAGCCAACCCCCCACGGGCTTTCCCATTCCATTTGCCGTTTCTGATCTTTGGGACTAAACTTCCAAAGGGCAAAATCGGTTGGCGATCTCTTCTCACCCACCTCAACTCTTGCCCCTGCCTGTAAACCTTCTATATCAAGACGAGCTAAATAACCATAATTATTAAGTTTAGACGTGTCGAAGTAAATCCCATCTGAAGTCCGATAGGTAAAACCCTTGCGTTCGATACACTGGATAAACTCAATCTGTTCTTTGATATGATCGGTAGCTTTGCACCAGATTGTTGGTTCTTTTATGTTCAAATGGCAAATATCCTCCTTAAAGGCTTGAGTGTACATTTCGGCAATTTCCCAAGCCGTTTTACCGGCCTTTCGTGCCCCTTTTTCCATTTTGTCTTCGCCGGTGTCTGCATCGGAGGTTAAGTGTCCAACATCGGTAATATTTACGACATGCCTCACCGTATAGCCGTTAAACTCCAATGTTCGTCGTAAAAAGTCTTCAAACAAATACGTCCGCAGATTCCCGATATGGGCATAATCATAGACCGTTGGTCCACAGGCATACATACCGACGTAATCACTTCGCAAAGGTTCAAACTCACGCAACTGGCGTGTATAAGTGTCAAATAACCTGAGTTTCATGGATAGGTTCACACTCCTTCAGAATGGATTCATCAATCGAAAGATCAATGTTAGATTAACCTGGCAAATTGGTTCACCAGAATTTTCGTCAATGCAATTTGCTCTATTATATCCTGAAGTTCTCCCCACTGCTCCCCACCAGGAAACAACCTGATTCACAAATGTCTTTATGTGTGAGTGTGTTATACTCAATATAAATGAGCCCATTCAAGAATATGAAGCTAGAGCGCTTATTGTCATTAACAATCTCACAAAAAATCATTATCGGTAATTCATTAATTATTATCTTTGGGGCTATTGCTGGAACACTGATTACGAGAAGTTTAACCTCCAAAGCAGCCGATCCGCTCTTGATTCTCTTTTTTTCATCTGCTGGCGTTTTATTGAGCGTTACTTTGAATGCGATTATCTTGCACACCGCCCTTAAGCCCCTTCACGATCTAAAAAAATTTGTCAGCAAATTACAAAATAATCCAGATACCACAGAGGTGAACTTTGAGCATGCCGACCCAGATATTGCTCAATTGGTATCCGTTTTAAAGTTACTGGTCAATCAAATTCAACAACGGAATCTGGAATTACAAGCCCTCTCCCAACAGGCTATTTGTGCGCAAGAGGAAGAGCGGAAAAGAATCGCTCAATCCTTACATGACGACACCGGCCAAGCTCTTTCATCGCTGGTTTTTAATTTAGAGCGAATCGAAAATCGCTTATCAGATGAAAAAACAGATCTCAAAGAAAAGATCTCCTCATGCAGGAGTCTAGCAGCAGACACTCTCAAAGAATTGCGCAAAATCATCCTCGATCTCCGTCCATCCATTTTGGATGATTTAGGGTTAATCCCTGCCATCCGTTGGTATGGGCGCAGTCGCCTCGAAGAAGCTGGAATTCGCTTTGATTTCTATCCTCCGGAAGATTTTCCTCCCTTACCAGATTGGGTTAGCACCTGCCTTTTTCGCATTACTCAAGAAGCCATTAATAACATCGTAAAACATTCTCAAGCTACGCAAGCGCAAATCTCTCTGCAGCAAGAAACAAAAGGGATTTCCCTGGTTATCCAAGACAACGGCATCGGGTTTCGAAGCGACAAGTACTCACAACAAGCTCTCAGCGATGGAAAATGGGGATTGCTCGGTATGAAAGAACGTGCCGAGTCAATCCAGGCAATATTTGAGGTCAACTCTTGGGAGCAAAAAGGGACGACTATATCGGTGTTCGTACCTTCCCACCTATTCCATAAGGTGAGCTAAATGAAAATCAAAGTTCTTCTTGCTGATGACCACACAATTCTCAGAGATGGAATTCGTTCTCTCATCGAGGATGAACCGGATATGGAAGTAGTTGGCGAGGCGGAAGATGGCATTACAGTTGTAAAACTAGCCGATTCGCTGAAACCCGACGTAATCTTAATGGATCTTGCGATGCCTTTACTCAATGGACTTGAAGCAACCCGCCAAATTCGCAAAAACCAGCCTGGTGCAAAAATTTTAATCCTCACCATGCATGAAAACGAAGAGTATATCCGTCAGGTGCTGGCTGCAGGTGCGATGGGTTATATTCTAAAGGATGCAGCAGCGCGAGAACTGCTTGGCGCTATTCGCTCGGTACACAAAGGTGAAGTGGTCTTATCACCGGCGATCACCCGCTTAATTGTCACCGATTACTTGCGTTGGGGCGATTTATCAGCCCAAGAGCCCTCTGATGGATTGACTGATCGTGAACGCCAAATTTTGCAGTTAATCGCCGAAGGTTATACAAATAAACAAATCGCCGACATCCTCTCTATCTCGATCAAAACTGTCCAAGCGCATCGCCTCAATCTGATGAAGAAACTTGATTTGCACGATCGGGGGGAATTGATCAAATACGCCATTCAAAAGAAAATTATCGATATCTAAAGCACAACCTGCATCGCCAATCGGATTCCTGCCAAAATTCAGGCAATTAGCTCCAGGATTTAAGGTCTTAACCTGAGGAAATTCAGGTTTTGATTGGATGACAACACTATCAAAAATTGCTATGCTTATACTGGAAAACCAGTGAACTTTTCAGAAGAGGTGATGTATTATGAGAAAACAACTTGGAAGATTGCCCATCCACGGGTCACTACAAAAAGTTTTCCTTTTTAGCTTTATCCTAACAACCATCTTGCTGGCTTCATTGACCTTCCATGTACTGGCTAACCAAAGTCCACCGCAGAACCAGCTTTCTGCCTCAACATCTGCCCAAACTCCTTCCTTGACCTCGGTCGAGTATCTCCTCAAAAATAGTCTTCAACCCCAACGATCGATTTCGGCAACCTTACCGCCGCCGAAACAAGACCCCTGTCTCCATTGTCATATCACAGGTGAAAATAAAAACCTCTGGACTCCTTTAGCACGCTGGGCTATTTTCGGAACGATGGGTTTAATTTTTGCTTTTGGCATGTATCGCACCGGCAGCGTGATTCTCAACCGCAAAACCTGGAAGCCTCTCACCAACCGCACGGTTGAATGGGTAGACGAAAGATATGAGATCTCTGAACCGCTTACAAAGGTTTTGAGAAAACCAGTTCCTAAATATGCCCTGCGCTGGTTCTATTGCCTCGGAGGGATCACGGCTTTTCTCTTTGTCGTTCAGGGAGTAACCGGCATCATGCTTGCTTTCTATTACAAGCCAACTCCCGAAGCTGCCTATGCGAGCATTCAATTTATCGAGACTCAGGTGCGCTTTGGAGCTGCGATTCGTGCTATCCATCACTGGGCAGCCAATGGGATGATCATCATGTGTACAGCTCATATGTTGAGGGTCTTTATCATGGGTGCTTACAAGAACCCGCGCGAAATGAACTGGGTCAGTGGCGTGCTCCTTTTGGTCTTAACCTTGGCTTTTGGTTTCACCGGCTACTTGCTTCCTTGGGATCAACGAGCATTTTGGGCAACTACCGTTGGTTCAGAGATTGCCGGTTCAATTCCGATTATCGGCAATCTTGCCCTGGTGTTTCTCCGTGTTGGTTGGAATGTCACCGGCGAGACTCTAAGCCGCTTTTACGCTTTGCATGTGATCATCATCCCAATTTTGACAGTGACCTTTATGTTTGCCCATTTCCTGATGGTGCGCCGTCAAGGTGTCATGCGCCCGCTATAACTTGAACCCTAAGGAGTTGCTTATGAGCCACGAACATCTTGAAAACGAGGAAACCATTCCCTTCTTTCCTGATCAATTCATGCGCGAATTCCGAGTGGTAATTGGGATCGTCGTCATTGCAGTCATCATTGGCGTTCTCGGGATGATCAACCCGGTTGGTCTGGAAGACCCAGCCGATCCATTCAATACACCGGCTCATGTTAAACCAGAGTGGTATTTCCTAGGCCTATATCAACTATTAAAGTTTGTCCCGAAAACTACTGGGGTCTTAATCCCGATTGTGGGCGTTGTTATCCTTGCCCTCTGGCCCTTCTTGGATCGAAAGAAGGAAACCAGCCGTAAGCCAATGAAAGTCCGAGCATTGGTCGTGGCAATCGGTATGATCATTCTAATTGCCTTAACTATTTGGGGAGGAGTCAGTTAATCCATGGAAAACAATATTACTCGTCGGGAATTTGTAAAGCTACTCAAGCGTCTTTTAGCCATCACCGGACTAGGTGCTTTGACTGCTCCGATTGTCGCCTATTTCTATCCCCCAAAATTGGAAGAAGAACCCTCGGAAGCAGTTTTGGTTGGCAAAGTCGAGGAAATTCCACCGAACGAATGCAAAGCAGTTGGTTTTGGTCGCTATCCTGCTCTGGTTGTGAATACTCCCGAAGGGTTACGCGCCTATTCCGCTGTTTGCACCCACTTTGCCTGTCTGGTAAAGTGGGAAAAAGAGAGAAGCGCCTTTATTTGTCCCTGCCATGAAGCCGCTTTTGATCCTATAGACGGGCATGTAATTCACGGCCCAACAGATGTTCCGCTAAAGTCCTATGCCGTCAACATTATTAACGGTGAAATATATATTGGAGGCAACCAACAATGACAACTGAAACCATGACACCTGCAAACTCGAAACTATCCACAAACTGGTTGGTCAGGTTTGGCAATTGGTTGAAACAGCATCGCGCTAATTTTCGCGATCTTTTGGTAGATGCAGTTGCTCAGGTGCGTATTTATCAAAAGGCTTATGCCGGCATCATGCATGCCTTTATTTTCTGGGGTGTCACCATTCAAGTCATCGGCACGGCAATCAATCTGATGCAGATGAAGTTATTCACCCCGTTTGAATTGACCACTTTCCCCCGCAATGTAACCTATTTGTGGTATGAACTGATTATGGATATCGCCGGGATATTCATTTTGCTTGGCGTTCTCATGGCTGCTTTGCGTCGTTTCATTTGGAAACCCAAAAGCCTGGATACGCAATGGGATGATGTCTATGCATTGATCATTCTGACCCTTATCCCCTTAGCCGGCTTTACTACCGAAGCCTTTCGCCTCATTGCCAACCCGGTCGAATGGGCAAACTGGTCTCCTTTTGGTAATCTCTGGGCAATGGTTCTGATGGCTGTCGGAGTAAATTCAGCTCTTGCCACGAATCTCCATGATGCCTTCTTTTGGGTTCACGTCGGTTTAGGCCTTACTTTTGCAGCAACAATTCCGTTCACCAAGTTGCGCCACCTGGTTTTAGCGCCCCTCAATGTATTCTTTCATCCCCGCAAAAAAGCTGGTGAATTAACCAAAATCGAAAACATCGAAGAGGCCGAAGTTCTTGGGGTCGGAAACATCGAACAGTTCTCTTCCACGCAACTCTTAATGTTCGAGACCTGCGTCCGCTGTGGCCGATGTGAGGAAGCCTGTCCAGCCACCTTCAGCGGTATGCCATATTCGCCCAAAACCCTGATCCAAACCTTGAGATCGGCCATGACCCAAACATTAGTATATGGAAACGGCAACGGTACTCATGAGTTACTCGGAGAAGTACTCTCAGAAGACTTTCCATGGTATTGCACTACTTGTGGCGCTTGTCTAAAGAAATGTCCCACATTTGTCAATCCGATTGATGAAATCATCGACTTGCGTCGTTATCAGGTCTTGACGACCGGCAATGTTCAGAAATCGGTCAGCGAGGTCATGCGCAACCTTGAACGGCAGGGCAATCCTTGGGGGATGCCGGCCGAAGACCGGGGTGCCTGGGCAGCAGATCTGAATATCTGTGAATTAGCCCCTGGCGAAGAGACCGATGTCCTGCTTTTCCTTGGTTGCGCCTTCGCCTATGATGATCGCAACAAAAAAGTCGCCCAGTCCTTTGTACATATCCTGCAGAAAGCCGGTGTTAACTTCGCAACGTTAGGTGTTGATGAAACTTGTTGTGGGGAAACCGCCCGGCGCATGGGTCATGAATACCTGTTTCAGGTCTTTGCCCAGCAAAATATCGAAACCTTGAGCAAGGTGAAATTCAATCGCATTGTCACCCAATGTCCGCATTGCTTCAATACGCTCAAGAACGAATATCCGCAATTCGGTGGCAATTACCAGGTTCAACATTATACTGAGTTTTTGGCCGAGCTAAACCTGCCTTGGGAAAAGATTTCGCCGAACGGAAAATCAGAGCTTCAAACAGTGGCCTACCACGACTCTTGCTACCTTGGCCGCTATAACAATATTTATACCCAACCTCGTCAATTACTCAAAAAAGCCAAAGTCAATACCGTTGAACTCGCTCGGCGCTACGAAAATAGCTTTTGCTGCGGTGGTGGCGGTGGGCAAATGTGGCTTGAGACAGACGCTGAAACTCGCATAAATCATCGCAGGCTTGAAGAAGTTATCGACGCAAAGGCAACTTGCGTCGCTACCGCCTGCCCATACTGTTTGAATATGTTCGATGACGCCATTCGCTCAAAAGGAATCGGTGAGAACATTCAAGTCATGGACATTGCTGAAATTATCAATCAAAGAATGTAAGCAAAACTTAATGGGACGCATTTCTATCATGACAGATACAAAGCAATGCAGTATCAAAATAAACTTGAAAGGTGTATCGGAGGTCTAAGATGTCTCACACGTTAATGGTTGAAACTCATGGTGATCCTTTAGGGGCTATCCGTCACGTACTCAAGACAATTTGGCGGAACGCCAAGCTCGATGTCTTGCTGGCCCCAACCAATGACTCAGAAGAGTTAAAACAAACACCTTACATCTTATACTCACCCAATGAATTGATGGGTTTTAACCCATTCAAGCCTCTCATGACCTCCAACACCGCCCGATTTGTCCCAAATTTCCTCCAATCCCAGGGAAATCAAAAGCGAATCGGAGCTATTTTACGCCCTTGTGAACTGCGCGCCTTGAGAGGCCTTGAAAGAAACAATCAGGTGAACACAGCCGGATTACTCACCATTTCCTTCGATTGTTTGGGAACCTATCCAAATGAAGACTATGCCTGGCGAACAAAGCGAAAGGGGTCTGTCGATCAATTAACTCAAGAAGCTATCCAATTCGCAAAGCATGGAGGAATCGTACCCTATCGATTTCGCTCTGCCTGTCAGGTTTGTCAATCGCCGGCCGGCGAAGGCGCTCAGTTCAACATTGGAGTTATTGGGCTTCCCATTCGCCAATACATTTTCCTTTCGTTTCCTGAAAAGGAGCTTGAAAGCTTACTTACCGGCAATGGCCTGGAAATTCGAGACGCCGACCCTTGGCTAATTGAACATCATCAGTTGACTATAGCGAAAATCAATGAGCGCAATCATCGCGTAAGCGAGCGCATCCGACAAGGCATGGCAGATGTCTTCCCAATGAGTATTGAACAACTCATTCAGACTTTTGTAGAATGCGGTGATTGTCAGAAGTGTATGCAGGTCTGTCCGCTCTGCGCAGTCCAAACGCCTGTTCGCTCAGAATCGGGTAAATACCTGACGGAAGAAATTGTGCGCTGGGCAGAATCTTGTGCCGGTTGTGGAATGTGCGAACAGGTTTGTCCGCACCATAAACCGCTCTCAGCATTCTTTGCTTTTATCCGTGAGCAACTTTATCAAGAATCGATACCGCTAGCTTCACCTTCAAAGACTAGGTTATTACAGTAGGATCATTGCCCAAATGAAACTTTCTTGCTCAAAAGCCTCAGGTTGATCCGAGATCGACCTGAGGCTTTCACTGTCGGCTCTTGACGAACCACTCTATTCCCCACAGAAATAGCCAGGTCAGGAAGAGCGGCATGAGGCCAACCACGATACAAACTGCACCGGCTATCGCAGCCTCTCTACCATAGAAGATCCAAATCAAAAACTCTGCTACAATAAACATGATAAGAATTCCGCCGGAAACCAAGCGAACTGTTGTTTGTTGAGCGTATTTTCTTAAGTCCCGCATAATTACATCAACTGGAGGCACTTTGAATTGGGAACAGGTTTTTGATCAGGAAATCGAAGCCGCAAAAAATGCCCGTCAACGTGGCAACGAAGCGATGGCGCGGGTCTGCGCTCGCCGAGCTGCTAATGCAATTGTTCAGGCGTATCTGCACGCTATCGGTATCCAACCTTATCGGAACGCGATGCAAAATTTCCGTAGGCTTCAAAACCACTTAACCACCGACCATCCTGCTCAAGAAGTGCTTGCTCATCTCCTTCTCAAAGTCAACCGTGATTTCAGCTTCCCTAAGCATATTGACCTCATTCAAGACGCTTTTTCCCTGCGAGAAATTTTATCTCCTAAAAATAAAACCTCACCGCACGTTTGAAGTGCGGAGAATTTTCCACGTTGTAAGGATGATCAAGAATACCCGTACGGTAAGAATTGTGAACACCATCAAAGCCACAGTTTGCAGAGTAATTTCCAGTAAATTGTAAAAGGAGATGACGCGCTTTTTTTGAATCGGTAACACCTGCTGTTCCAGTTTTCCCCGTAGCCGATCAACAAACTCATCTCGCGGAGCAACAGGTTTCAAGTAGGTTCGCAAAGTCGATTCAATCGAGCTCTGGTTATCCAATTCGTTGGTTTGCAATAAGCTGGTATCTGGTTTCATACGCCATTTCTTTTCGAGATCATCTATGCAAAATCGTCAAAATAACGTTCGTATTCTTCTCGCAACGATAACAGGGTTCGGTGATAGAGACTCTTGATTGCCCCTTCGCTTTTCCCCATGATTGCCCCAATCTCAGCATTGGAGAGTTGCTCAACAAATTTGAGGATAATCAATTGTTGTCGTTCCGGTGGCAGCTTGCGGATAATGCGCAATAGCTTTTCTGTTTCTTCCCTCTTAACAACTTCGCTCTCAGGATGTTTACTCAGAACCGGTAAAGGCATGGCATCATCCAGGGGAATCTCTTTTTTCCTTCCGTTATCTCGATGCCAATTAGCGACAAGATTATGGGCAATTCGATAAAGCCATGCGGAAAACGGCAAACCCAGATCGCGGTAATTTCGAATGTGTTTCATCGCCCGCATGAAAACCTTAGCGGTCAAATCTTCAGCCTCGGCGGCGTTGCCTGTTCGAAAATACACATAGTTATAAATCCGAGTTACATATTTTTGATAGAGCCAGGCAAAGGCTTCTTCATCACCGGCAGACGCTAAAGCTAAGATTTGCTCTTCACTCTTCTCTTCCACGCGAAACACCCGTTCATTCACGGGGCTTCTTGCAATAGAAAACCCCGTTGATATAGATTCGATACGAAGAGTATATCATGACAAAATGCCGGAATCGAGGTATAATGACTTTTGCTCGGGGATGATAGGCTTCGACGGGAGAGGCTGGCCCCGAACTGCGAGCCGAGAGGCGCCGACCTCGATAAATCAGCGCAAACAAAAAGTGCCAATCGCACATCCTACGCTGCTCTTCCACTCGCTGCATAATCGAGTGGGAAGCGGATGGTCTCCGAAGTGAGACCACGTTCACCTACCCCGTCCTCCAGCCGGAGGTAGAGTGGGCGTAAAAAAGCTGGAGTGCCGCACAGGAGGCAACTAAATGTGCGAAAGAGAAGCTTTCGGGCTTCAGTTGCTGGTCGGCCTGTTCTGGGTCCCTTGAGGACAGTCCGGCGAGAAAAACGAGGGACTACGCTCGTAGATGTTCGAGGGACGAATCTTTCGGACGCGGGTTCGATTCCCGCCATCTCCACTTTTTTTCATTCAATCAACGGCAAGGATTAATCCCTTCAAGTAAGCCCCCTCCGGAAAATGAATTCCAACCGGATGGTCTGGAGCCTGATGTAAAACTTCCAGGATTTTCATGCTTCTTCTGGCATCCAGAGCTGCCCCAAAAACAATCTTCTGAAACAGCTCTAGACTAACTCCACCGGAACAGGAGAAGGTAACCAAAATACCGTTCTCCCTTAGTAGTTTCATCGCCAGGAGATTGATGTCTTTATACCCCCGACTGGCTCGTGAAACATGAGCAGCGGTCGGTGCAAATTTTGGGGGGTCTAAAATAATCATGTCAAAGAATTTCCCTCGATCGCGAAATTCGCGCAGCTTTTGAAATACATCTCCACATTGTAATTCAACTTTTTCTCTCGCAATCTGATTGAGTTCCAGATTTTTCTTCAAGAGTTCGAGAGCTTCAATAGACTCATCAATACAGGTTACCCGTTGCGCACCGCCTAAAAGAGCTGCAAGTGCCATGCCTCCCACATAGGAAAAACAATCCAAAACTTCTCGATCCTTCGCATAGCGCATGATTCGTAAACGGTTTATTTTTTGATCTAAATAAAAACCGGTCTTATGACCTTTCCGTAGATCAACTTCATAGCGGATCCCATTCTCGATGACCTCCACCGTCTCGGGCGGTTCAATTCCAGCTCGGATACCGATGCGTTCTTCCAGGCCTTCTAATTTTCTACTTTCTCCGTCAGAGCGTTCGTAAATATTCTCAAAGGTAGTTTGTTCTAACAATTCTTGAATAATCAGGTTCTGGTAACGTTCAACACCCCAGTGAAGTAACTGAATCACCAGGTACCGATCATAGCAATCCACGATTAATCCAGGCAAGTTGTCCGATTCAGCATGAATCAAGCGCAGACAATTTGTGTCCTTGGAGCGCATAAGGGCATCTCGCCAAAAGATAGCCTGATGAATCCGTTTGCGCAACAACTCTCGATCAATGGGTTCCTCTCTTTTCCAACTCCAGAGGCGAATTCGAATCTGGGATTGCGGGCTATATAAACCCCATGCTAACCAATCTCCGTTTCGGGAAAAAACTTCTACCGCCTCACCTGGTTCAACTGCTCCTTCCATCCATGCAATTGCACTGGAAAACACCCAGGGGTGGAAGCGGAGGACTGATTTATCTTTACCAGCCTTAAGGAAAACTCTTGCTGAGGTAGTCACATCTGGAGGACTCCAACTTCCTTTCCAGCCTCACTTAATAAATCCATCGCAGTTTCAATCTCATCTTTTTCATGGGCAGCGGTTACCGTTGCTCGCAACCGCGCAAGACCCGGCGGAACTGCCGGAGATACTACCGGTAAAACAAACAGGCCCTTCCGTTGTGCGGCGCGTGTCATGCCAAACGCGGCTTCATCGGAACCACACAAAATCGGCACAATCGCTGTTTCTGTCAACATTGTGTCAAAACCCCGCGCTTTTAGCCCATAAATAAACAAAGTGGCGTTTTCACGCAATCTCTTTACCCGCCAAGGTTCCTCAAGAATCACCTCAAAAGCTGCTTTGGCTGCTGCTGCTTGAGCAGGTGGTAAAGCCGCTGAAAAAATATAAGCCCGACTGGCGTGGCGTAAGTAACGGATGAGATCTCTGTTGCCAGCCACGTATCCCCCCACAGAAGGAATTGTCTTACTCAGCGTTCCCATCTTGATATCAATCGTATTGGGCATCCCAAAATGCTCTTCAATCCCTGTTCCCCGTTCACCTAATACGCCAACGGAATGAGCTTCATCGATCATCAACCATGCCCGATACTTTCGACACAGTTCGACCATTTTAGGAAAATCAATAATATCTCCATCCATACTGAAAACAGCATCGGCTATGACCAGTTTCCCACATCCCTGCGGAACTTGTTTCAAGCGGTTCTCCAGCGCATCCATGTCATTATGCTGAAAGCGTAAAAATTTCGCTCCAGACATCAAGCAACCATCCACAATGCTGGCATGATTGAGTTTATCTGAAATCACATAGTCTCCCCTGCCAACCAGGGTTGAAACAACGGTGAGATTGGTTACATAGCCGGAGGAATAGGTGATGGCATCCTCAGCATGTTTGAAAGCCGCAATGGTTTCTTCTAACTCCCGATGGAGGGTTAGCGTGCCGGCTAATGTTCTGACTCCATGTGTGCCCGTACCATATTTCTGAATGGCTTGCTGGGCAGCGTGATTGATCTTAGGATGCCCAACCAAGCCCAAATAGGAATAGGAGGCATACATCCCCATTTCTCGCCCGTTTACCAGGACCCGCGAGCCTCCCCGCAACTCCTCGACCGGTTGATTGTAGAAATATAAATCTTGTTGCTGAATACTCTCTACCCGTCGATTCATTGCCTCGATCCGTTTTTGAATTGAATCTATGAATTGATTAGCCATTTGCACTCCTATCTGCCATTCGTTTTTGTTATTTTCTGCGCCTCCATTGAGGTTTTACCCTTGACCTTCTGCCATCTCCAAAAATTTTGCCTCATCGATAACAGGGACATTCAAAGATCGAGCTTTTTCGAGTTTCGATCCTGGATTTTCTCCTACGAGGACGTAATGAGTCTTCTTGCTAACCGAGTCGGTTACTTTCCCCCCGCGCTGCTCGATATAATTCTTGACCTCCTCTCTGGTAAAATGCTGTAAGGTGCCAGTCACCACAAATGTCATCCCCGCAAAGGTCTGTTTTGTTTCTTCCGTTTTCTTTTCCCTTTCTATAGGATAGACTCCTGCTGCTCGGAACTTTTCCAGGAGTTCCCGGTTGCGAGGTTGCCGAAACCAGTCAACGATCGCCTGGGCAGTATTTGGGCCAATCCCTTCAATTTCCTGTAGCTCCTCAAGTGGTGCAGCCATCAATGCATCTAAAGATTTAAAGCGCTTAGCTAAATCTAAGGCAACGACTTCTCCCACCCCACGGATACCCAAGCCCACAATCAAACGCGCCAGAGATTGACTTTTTGAATTGGCTATTGCCTGTAAAACATTCTCGGCTTTCTTTTCAGCAAAACCCTCCAGTTTTAATAAATCCTCTTTTTGCAATCGGTATAAGTCTGCTGCATCACTAACCAATCCGGCTTGAACAAATTGCTCAACCAAATTGATTCCAACACCTACAATGTCCATTGCTGAGCGAGAGACAAAATGTTCAAGATTCCGCACAACCTGAGCTGGACAAGCCGCATTTACACAATACCAGGCAACTTCCCCTTCTATATGTTCCACCGGTTGATCACAAACTGGGCAGTTGGTTGGCGGAACAAAAACCACTTCAGAGCCATTGCGACGCTCAACGATCGGTCCGATAACGTATGGAATGACATCCCCTGCTCGTTTGATCAATACAATATCCCCAATCCGAATATCTTTTTGGGCAATAAAATCAAAATTATGCAAAGTTGCTTGTTTGACGATAACGCCCCCAATCTCCACCGGAGACAAAATCGCATAGGGGGTGAGCACACCAGTTCGCCCAACATTGACTCCGATGTTTAACAATTTTGTCGCCACTTCTCGAGCTGGATATTTGAAGGCAATTGCCCCCCGTGGGTCTTTGCCAACAACGCCCAACTGGTCAGCAAGCGCAAGTTCGTTCAACTTGATCACCACCCCATCGGCTTCATAGCCCAGTTCATCTCTCCGCTTCAGGTACTCTTCGTATGCCAGAAAGACTTCCTCGAGATTAGCGCAATAGCGGTTTTCAACCACCGGAAAGCCAAAATCGTAGAGCCGTTCTAAGATTTCGCTTTGGGTTTTGGGTGCATTTTCATCAATCTGCACAATATCATACGTCAACAAAGTCAATGGGCGCGTTGCAGTAATGCGAGGGTCAAGTTGTCTTAAACTTCCCGAAGCCGTATTTCGTGGATTCAGATAAGTCTTTTCGCCCATTTCTTCCAAACGCCGGTTTAATTCCTCGAAATCCTTGATCGTGATAAAAACCTCTCCCCGGACAACCATCGTTTTGGGCACTTTGATTGGCGATAAAGACGAAACAGGGATTTTGAGGGGCAAGGCCTTGATTGTTCGCAAATTGGCAGTTACATCTTCGCCAACAGTACCATCCCCCCGCGTCGCCCCTTTTACAAAAAAACCGTCTTGATAATGCAGCACAACCGTCAATCCATCGATTTTGGGCTCAACGATAAAATCTGCCTCTTTGACCCGTTGATCTAGCTTGCTGATTCTTTCAAACCACTCTCGCACTTCTTCTTCAGTAAACGCATTTGCCAGACTCAAGATTGGAACCGGATGTTGAACCTTCTCGAATTTTTCTGCAACCAGCCCTCCAACCCGTTGAGTCGGTGAATCGGGAGTGATCCACTCAGGATGTTCTTGTTCAATCCTGACCAACTCTTTATACAACTGATCGTACTCATAATCACTGATGACCGGATCGTTCAGAACATAATAGCGGTAATTATGATATTGTATTTGCTTGCGTAATTCCTGGAGCCGCGAAAATTGGGATGCTTGATTGGTTTTCATCATTCTACTCACCTGTTATGTAGGAATGCCTTTTAGAATCGATAAAGATTACAAAAGTTACCCATAAAAGGTCGGCAATCAATAAATGCACTACCTGCATCCACACCGGCGCCAGCAAAATCAGGGTGATAAAGCCTGCAACAAGTTGCAAAACACCTAAGCCAATGACCGTCCAACCCACTCGACGCACCAGCAAGCGGCTATCCTGTTCTATCGTTCGATAGAGAATCGTCAGTACCAGAACAGCTCCTGAGATAGCGAATACAGGATGGAATACCCGCAATCGAATTAAAAAATGGGACGCCTGATCCAAATCCTTTTGAATCCCTTCAACCAGGCTTTGCGACGGGAACAGAGTATTCCCTAATGCAGCAATTGCTCCACTTACACCAATCAGAATGATAAAAATCGCAAAGATTATCCCCCCAATTGTCGATGGAAAATGTTGAACGCCAAGTTGTTTTTTCTCTCTTGGGAATTGAGAGCGCCACCAGGTTAATGCTAAAAAAGCAAGTAATACCAGGGTATTCAACAAGTGTGCACTGACGACGGTGGCTCTTGTTAACGAGGCATTCTGCCCGACCAGTTCAAATAAAACCAATCCCGCCCCAATGAGCGATTCGATCACAATAAAGACAAAAGAAAACAACGCAAAACGCCGCACCGGATTGTCAGTCGCATAGAGCTTGCGTGACCAAAAAGCCAATCCCGTAACACCTAATAAAGCCAAACCACTGGTCAGGCGATGCGAGAATTCGATTAAGGTTTCAATTTCAGGTTGCAGGGGAACAACTTCTCCGTTACACAACGGCCAGTGGCTACCGCATCCAGCTCCTGAACCCGTGGCGCGCACAACAGCTCCCCATAAAATAACCAGGATGTTTAGGATCAGCACAGCCAACGCAAAATTCGTAAACTTCCTTAAAGCGTTTTCTTTTTCCAGAGCTCTTGCAAGACTGTTCATACTCATTTTTGCCGGCGATTCTCCTCTGCACAATCCACGTCTGTACTTGTCTTCCCGAATTATATCCCGTTTCACATCCATTTATTCGACAGGTTGGTTTCTGACCACGGCAATCTAAGCAAATGAGCAAGTTGAATCTCTATGCGCATTAGCCCTTGATTATCAATGTTTCTTAATTTTATTTGGATGTTTTAATCACCGAGAAATTAAAGAACCTGTATAATCTAATCAGGTTAACAAAAACATTATCATCAATTAATGACATCATAGGTTTGAAATTATGGCCCTTTTCCAAAACGGAGAAAAGAAAATGAGCGATAGAATTCTCGTGGTCGAAGACGAAGTCGCCCTTCGAGACACGTTAGCCTATAATTTGTCCAAACAAGGCTACCAGGTTGAAACGGCTGACGACGGTCAAAGCGCTATCGAAGTGGCACGCAAATCCAAACCGGATTTGATCATTCTCGATATTATGTTGCCTATATTAGATGGTTTTGAAGTCTGCCGAGTGATCCGCCAGGAAATGAACATTCCCATTATCATGCTCACAGCCAAAGATGAAGAAATCGACCGTGTTATTGGCCTGGAGATGGGAGCGGACGATTATGTGACTAAACCTTTCTCCATGCGCGAGTTGATGGCACGGGTCAAAGCACACTTGCGCCGCGTTCGTCTCATCCGCGCCGAAATTGATACCGAAGCGCAAATTCCCAAAGAAATTATCAATTTTGGCGATCTAACTATTGATATGACCCGCCGCGAAGCATACAAAAACAACCAACCGCTCAACCTTAAGCCAAAAGAGTTTGATCTGCTCCTGTTCCTGGTTCGTCATAAGGGACAAATGCTTTCCAGAGAATTAATCCTGGAACGGGTCTGGGGGTGGGATTTTACCGGTGGAAGCCGCACGGTTGACGTCCACATTCGCTGGTTGAGAGAAAAAATTGAGGATGACCCTGCCCAACCGCGGCGCATTCTGACTGTGCGGGGTTCGGGTTATCGTTTTGAGGGATAAAGTGGTTATGGGACGCAGTTTGCGATCGCGCATTGCCTATCCGATCGTCTTTTTCCTCATTGTGATTACGAGTGCTGCAGGCTTAACCATCACCGTATATTTCAATCATTTGTACCTGGACTCAATTTATAAAAACTTACTTTCGAATGCCAACCTGCTTGCTGCTCTGTTGGGCGAATCTCAGCTCCAGATTGGGAACCAGGATATTCAAAACTGGTCAAGTATTTTAGGTGAACGGATCACAATTATTGATCTCAGCGGTACTGTCATCCAGGATTCGCATACCGATCCCTACAAAATGGAAAATCACCTCAATCGCCCCGAGATTCAACAAGCAATGCGGGACGGGATTGGTTACGCCCAGCGTTATAGCCAAACGCTTGGCATTGAGATGGTATATGTTGCCGTTCCAATAATAAACAAACAGCAACAGCCAATTGGCATCCTCAGAGTAGCCCTACCGCTCCAACAGCTACGCATTGAGCAAAGAAATTTGCTCGGCACAATTATCGGCTCTCTGTTCCTCGTCCTGGTCATCATAACCGGTCTGGTAATTAACGTCGCCCGCCGTGCCACACGTCCACTTGAAGAGATCACCAACTCAATCTCCAAACTCTCTTCTGCTGGTTTTACTTCAGATTGGAAACCAAAACTGTCTCCTTCAGAGCATTCCATCGAAATCGACCGCTTGATCGATGCCTTCAATTATCTTACGGAGCAAATCCAAAATCAGTTTCGAGCCCTGGAGCAAGAACGCAACAAATTATCATCCGTGCTTCAGGAAATGACCGACGGAGTACTCATTATTGACAGTCAAGGAGTCATTCAACTCGCCAATCCAGCCGTACCGAAAATGCTGAATTTACCTGATCAGGAAATCATTGGCAAAACCATCTCTCAGGTCTTACCCCATACCCAGTTTCACGAAAGCTGGCAAAGAACGCGAGATTCGAAAGAAACCCAAACATCGCTGATCGAAATTCAGCCCAAAAAACTCTATATTCAATGCATGACAGCCCCTCTGGAAACCATTGCCAAAGGCACCGTCTTGATGCTATTGCAAAACCTAACCAGACAGCGCTATTTGGAAACAGTGCGCCGCGACTTCATCAGCAACATTTCCCATGAGCTACGCACTCCACTGGCTTCCCTCAAAGCCCTGACCGAAACCTTGCAAGAAGGCGCATTAGATGACCCACCTGCTGCGCACAGATTTTTGATGCAAATTGAAAATGAAGTCGACTCCTTGAGCCACATGGTTTCGGAATTACTAGAACTCTCCAGAATCGAATCAGGGCAGGTTCCCTTACGCCTGAGGCCCGCCTCACCCTACGAAATCTTGCAAAAAACCCTCGAACGGTTAGGTATTCAAGCGGAAAGAGCTGGCTTGAAGGTCGTGATTGATTGCGACCCCAATATTCCTCAAGTGCTGGCAGATCCATCCCGTCTGGAACAAGTGGTTGGCAACCTCTTTCACAATGCAATCAAATTTACCCCCGCCGGGGGACAAATTATCCTTTCTGCCAAACCTCAAAATGGGAATGTCATATTTTGCGTCTCCGATAGTGGGATTGGCATTCCAGCAGAAGAACTGCCGCGCATCTTTG
Organism: Anaerolineales bacterium; assembly: GCA_034434515.1. Lineage (GTDB taxonomy): Bacteria > Chloroflexota > Anaerolineae > Anaerolineales > UBA4823 > NAK19. Next base: position 29,285 of record DAOTZA010000046.1, read on the forward strand.
AACGCTTTTATAAAACCGATCGCGCCAGAGCAGGTGGAGGAACCGGCCTGGGCTTAGCTATTGCCAAACATGTGGTGGAAGCGCATGGGGGTACAATTTGGGCAGAATCGATTGAATCACAGGGAAGTAAATTTTTCTTTATCATCCCCCGAGCTTAACTTCTCTTTGTTAAATTTCTTAACAGGTCTTTACGCAAATTGAAAGAAATTTAACCCCTTTTTTGACATCCGTTAATCATAAATTGTTATATTGGGGGCAAATCTTTATAAAAAAGGAGAAGAGATATGTTAAGAGTACGTTCAATTTTATTTGTAGCGCTTGCCTTCAGTCTCATTCTGGCAGCTTGCGCGCCTGCAGCCGCCCCTACCTCCGAAAAGGTCGTTGAAACGGTGACGGTGCTGGAAACCAAGGTGGTTGAAAAAGTAGTTGAAACCATCATCACCCCAACACCCGGCCCCGTGGAAGGCACCATCCTGGTAGATGGATCGAGCACAGTTGCTCCAATCACAATGGCTGTTGCCGAAGAGTTCCAGAAGCAATACCCGGAAGTGCGGGTCCCGGTTGGTATTTCCGGCACCGGTGGCGGTTTCAAGAAGTTCTGCAATGGGGAAACGGATATTTCTGACGCTTCTCGCCCTATCAAAGAGTCAGAGGTTGAGCTCTGCAAGAAAAATGGTATTGAATACATCGAGTTGCCGGTTGGCTTTGATGGCTTGGCTGTAATGGTAAACCCTTCCAATGACTTCGTCTCATGCCTGACCGTTGAAGAATTAAAGAAAATGTGGGAACCAGCCGCAGAGGGTACTATCACCAAATGGAATCAAATCCGCGCCGATTTCCCCAACCAACCTTTGTCACTCTACGGTGCTGGTGTTGACTCGGGCACTTACGATTACTTCACCCAGGCTATCGTGGGCAAAGAAGGTGAGAGCCGCGGAGACTTCCTGCCCAGTGAAGACGATAATGTCCTTGTTCAAGGTATCGCCGGCGATCCAAATGCGCTTGGTTTCTTCGGTCTGGCTTACTACGAAGAGAATCAAGACAAGCTCAAATTGGTTGCAATTGATAGTGGGGACGGCAATTGTGTCTTACCCAGCATTGAAACGGTAGCAAACGGCACGTATCAGCCGCTCTCTCGCCCGCTCTTTATCTATGTGAACCGCCAGCGGGTTGATCAAAAAGATGAAATCAGCACCTTCATCGCTTTCTACCTGCAGAACGCTGGTCAACTCGTCCTGGATGTTGGTTACATTCCACTTACCCCCGAAATTTACCAACTGGCACAACAACGCTATGACAAACGAATCACCGGCTCAATTTTCGAGGGGGTAGGGTCAACAGTAGGTGTATCATTGGCAGACCTGCTAGCAAAAGAATCCCAATAATTGTTCAAGCAACTTTATCAAAAGTGGGGCAGTAGCCTTCTCTGCCCCACATTTGGGGTTCTATTTGAAATCCATGAATTAAATTGACCAGTATCAAAGAGGAAAAGCAAAACGATGACGATTAAACGAAAAGTTCTCGAAAAAAAGATCGTTATTATGGTTATCTTTTTCTTTGCCCTCATCTCGGTTTTCACCACCTTTGGCATTATTGGTGTCCTTTTACAGGAAACAATTTTATTCTTCCAACAGGTTTCTATTGTTGAGTTTCTGACCGGCACCCGCTGGACGCCTCTTTTTGCTTCAAAGCAATTTGGCGTATTACCCCTGGTGAACGGGACTATACTTGTAGCGAGCGGAGCTATGGTCGTTGCACTTCCGCTCGGACTTCTGGCGGCAATTTACATGAGTGAATATGCGTCGGTGAGAGCAAGAGCTGTGCTAAAACCTTTCCTGGAAGTACTGGCTGGTATCCCCACAGTTGTATATGGGTATTTTGCCCTCCTTTTTGTTACTCCCATTTTGAAAAGTATTTTTCCCCAAACCCAATCGTTTAACGGGCTCAGTGCCTCAATTGTCATGGGGTTTATGATTCTGCCTACCGTCGCCTCGATTTCAGAAGATGCCCTCTCCGCAGTTCCACAGTCCTTACGGGAAGCAGCTTATGCCTTAGGAGCTACCAAAGCCGAAGTTGCCACTCAAGTCGTCATCCCAGCTGCCCTCTCAGGCATTGCTGCATCTTTTATCCTGGCTATATCGCGTGCCATTGGCGAAACCATGATCGTTGCTATCGCGGCTGGGCAACAACCGAAAATGACTCTCAATCCCCTCGAATCAATTGAAACCATGACCGCCTACATCGTTCAGGTTAGCCTTGGGGACACCCCGCATCAAAGCATTGCCTATCAAACCATCTTTGCCGTTGGGATGTTGTTGTTCCTGATGACTTTGGTGATGAATATTATCAGCTACTTCTTTACGAAACGTTTTCGTGAGGTGTATGAATGAGCGCAATCAGTAGTTTACGAGACATCACCTTCGAGCAACAACTTACTCTTCGCCAACGTCGAGGAAAAGTACTCGAAGTTATCGCCTTGTTTTCCATACTCCTTGGTATTGCTGTTTTGCTGACATTGCTAGTGGATGTTACCCTGGATGGCTTACCCTGGTTGCGTCCCCAGTTGTTTACCGAGTTTCCTTCCCGTTTTCCTGAAAAGTCCGGGTTGCGCTCAGCATTACAGGGGTCTATCTGGCTCATGGTCTTTACTGCTCTCATGGTAATCCCCATTGGGGTAGGCGCGGGCATCTACCTCGAAGAATTTGCCCCCAAAAACCGCCTTACCGAATTCATCGAAATAAATATCGCCAATCTCGCTGGTGTTCCTTCAATAATCTATGGCTTGCTCGGGTTAGGTTTGTTTGTACGTGGCCTAGGTCTCGGCAGAAGCCTATTAGCCGGAGCTTTGACCATGACCTTGTTAGTGCTCCCCATCATTATCGTGACCACCAGAGAGGCCATTCGGGCTGTGCCACGCTCCATCCGCCTGGCTGCCCTAGCCCTCGGCGCCAATGAATGGGAGACTGCTCGAGATCATGTCTTAGCCTACTCAACACCGGCCATTCTTACCGGTGTCATTTTAGCCATGTCGCGCGCCATTGGCGAAACCGCTCCGCTGATCACCATCGGTGCATTAACTTATATTGCCTTCGATCTGCGTGGTCCTTTGGACATCTTCACTGTCCTTCCCATCCAGATCTTCAACTGGGTTTCACTACCTCAAAAAGACTTCCAAAGCCTTTCGGCGGCTGGCATCATCATTTTACTTGCCTTACTTCTCTCGATGAACGCGATTGCCATTTGGCTAAGAAACCGTCTATTCATCCGATGGTAACGAGGAGAGTCTATGAACGAAAATCATCAATATGTCCTTGAAGCTCGCAATCTAAATATTTATTATGGTAATTTTCTAGCTGTTGCCGACGTCAATCTAAACATTTATCGTCATCAAATTACCGCAATTATCGGACCTTCTGGGTGTGGCAAGTCTACCCTCTTGCGCGCCTTCAATCGCATGAATGAGTTGGTCCCAACCGCTCGCACTGAAGGAGAAATCCTCTTTAACAATGAAAATATCTACGATCCATCGATCGATCCGGTAGAAGTGCGCCGCCGGATTGGAATGGTCTTCCAAAAACCCAATCCGTTCCCAAAATCGATCTACGAAAACATCGCCTGGGGGCTGCGCATCAATGGTTTCAAAGGTTCAAAGTCCGAATTGGATGGTCTGGTCGAACAAACCTTAAAGGATGCAGCTTTGTGGGATGAGGTTAAAGACAAGTTAGATCAAAGCGGTCTATCTTTGTCCGGTGGACAACAACAACGCCTATGCATTGCGCGTGTCATTGCCATCCGTCCCGAAGTGATCTTAATGGACGAACCGGCTTCTGCTCTCGACCCAATTGCCACTCTGCGCATTGAAGAACTCATGCAGGAGCTGAAGAAAAATTACACCATCATCATTGTGACCCATAACATGCAACAGGCAGCTCGCGTCTCGGATTACACTGCCATGATGATGCTTCTAAACCATGAAGAACGCTCCGGAACAGTCATTGAGTTCGACCGTACAGAGACTATCTTTACCAATCCGAAAGACAAGCGCACGCAAGATTATGTAACCGGTCGTTTCGGGTAATAGATTGATTTTGCCCTTGATGTTAACGTTTCTTAAATGTTATAATACATAAGCGAGGCACTTTATGCTCAGAAAAACCTTCGGTCAAGAACTCCAACAACTTAAAGATAACACAATTGAGTTAGGACAGATTGTGCAAAAAATGATTTTACAATCCGTCCAGGCTCTGAAAAATCGAGATGTTCAGGCTTCTCGTGAAATCCTGGAGCTTGATAAAGAGGTCAACCGGCGACGCTTTGAAATCGAAAATCATGCGCTAGTCTTGATCGCAACTCAACAACCTATGGCTTATGATTTACGCCTGATCGCCTCGATTCTCGAAATCGCCGGTGAGTTAGAGCGCATGGGCGATTACGCCAAAGGCATCGCTCACATTAACATCCGCATGGGCGATGCACCACTAATTAAACCGCTCATCGATATCCCCCGCATGGCAGAAAAAAGCTGTGACATGCTAAATCGGGCATTACAGGCCTTTCTTCAGGAAGACGAGCAATCAGCCAGAAGCATTCCTGCAGAAGATGACGAAGTGGATGCCCTCTATATACAGGTTTATCGAGAGCTGATAACCTACGTGATTCAAGACCAAACCACCATCGAGCGAGCCAACTGGCTGCTTTGGGCAGCCCATAACTTAGAACGCGTTGCCGATCGAGTAACCAATATTTGTGAACGCACCATATATGTTGTTAGCGGCGTCATGAAAGAAATCAATAGTTCTGACGACGAATTCAAAGCTTTGCATCAGTAGCTCATCAAAAGGTTGAATCATTCGGTTCAACCTTTTTTGCCCTGTTCAGAGCAAAAACGCCTTCATCTGCGACCTTAATCAAGCTCTGACGTAGAAAAAAATAAATACTGTTAACAAAAGAGGCAACGAATGCGAATAGTTGGCTTTGTCTTTGCAGGGATTCTGGTCTTTTTTGGAGTGCTTTTTATCTGGGGTTCGTTCAGCCCTCAAGGACAATGGGGATGGATCATTGTAGGACTGGTGAGTGTTGGGCTCGGTCTGGGCATCCTTTTTCTAGCCAGTCGATCGAAAGAAAAACCATCCGAACAACAAGCAGCCAAAGTTCATATAGATTTACCGGCAAACATTAATTTAGACACGCTCAAATGTCAATCTTGCGGCGGTAATCTCACCCTGGAGAACATTCAACTGGTTGCTGGCAGCCCAGTTGTCCATTGTCCTTACTGCCATACGACCTATCAATTGACCGAAGAGCCCAAATGGTAAAAGTGGAGAGAGGTTCATGCTAAAGAAGCTCCCCCTGCTAAGTATTATACTTGGCATCATATTCTTTACATTATCCCTGCCCGGATTAGCCCAAACCTATCGCTTTTCCGTTCCTAAAGAAATCGTACACGCCTACTGGAATGAAGACGGAACACTAAGCCTGCACTATGAAATCTGGTTTTCCAATTCTCCCTCTGCCGATCCGATTGATTTCGTTGACATTGGCGTGCCAACCCAGTACTATGACCTCAACGCAGTCCAGGCATTTATTAATGGGATCCCAATTACTTCCATCGAGAAATCTCCCTACGTGACTCATGGCATCGCCCTCGGATTAGGTGCACATGCTATCTCCCCGGGTGAAACAGGAGTGGTAACGGCCCTCATCCCCAATATTGAGCGAGTTCTTTACGTTGACAGTTCCGACGCAAATTATGTTAGTGCGGTCTTCTCGCCAACCTGGTTTGGTTCGGAGTTCCTCTTGGCTGGTAGCACAGATATGACGGTTGTCTATCACCTGCCTAAAGGTGTGCAACCCGAAGAACCCCGCTGGCATCAATCTCCTGGTTCATTTCCGTTAGAACCGCAAACAGGTTTTGACTCAGAAGGGCGAATTATTTATATGTGGAATAACCCTCAGGCTTCAGCCTCAACCCAATACAAATTTGGCGCATCTTTTCCTAAATGGGTTGTCCCAGAGACTTCCATTGTCGCCCAAAGCATCAATCTGGATGCTTTGATGGAATTTCTCTTCACCCTTTTATGTGCAGCCATACCCCTTTTGTTTGTTTTCATTTTGATTTACAACCTTATCAAGGCACAACGACGCAAACTCGAATATTTACCACCCAAAATTGCTATTGAGGGAAATGGTATCAAACGCGGCTTGACCGCTGTAGAGGCAGCAATTCTGCTGGAACAGCCACTGGACAAAGTCCTGACCATGATCCTCTTCTCTGTCATTAAGAAGGGGGCTGCCAGCGTTACCCAAAAAAGTCCCCTTGAGCTAAAGAGAGAGGCGACTCAGGAAGACGAAAAGCTGCGCCCTTACGAAGTGAAATTCCTCGAAGCTTTCGAAATCTCCGATAAACGCAAAAGACAGGAAGCCTTACAAGAGATGTTCATCGATCTGGTCAAATCAGTCCAAAATAAAATGCGCGGCTTTAGTCGCAAAGAGACCATAGCCTATTATAAAGAAATCGTCAATCGAGCCTGGAAACAAGTCGAAGAAGCCGAGACTCCTGAGGTAAAAAGCGAAAAATTCAGCGAGGCATTGGAATGGACAATGCTGGACAGGGATTATGACGACCGAACCAGACGAGTCTTTGAACGAGGACCGGTCTATGCTCCCACATGGTGGCATCGTTACGATCCTCTCTATCCCAGTCGAAGTGCCAGTACCACTTCTTCGTCCATGCCATCCACTCCACAAGCTCCTACCTATACGAGCGCGCCACGCCTGCCGGGTGCAGATTTTGCCGCATCGGTAGTTAATGGAGTGCAAAATGTGTCTGCTTCGGTGATCGGAAACTTGAGCGACTTTACCAGCAAAATCACCAACAAAACCAATCCGCCACCGGTTACGTCTTCCTCTTCTTCGCGCGCCTATCGAAGCAGTGGCGGTTGCGCTTGCGCCTGTGCTTGTGCCTGCGCTGGATGTGCTTGCGCTTGCGCCGGCGGAGGTCGATAATGAATTTCCACACCCGGTTTCATGTCAAGGAAACCCCTACTTTTCCTCTCCCCAGGGGACTTTATCGCTTCCCGAAAATTGAAGCAGATTATCATCTCTCTCTGCATCTTCGCGTTGAGGCAAATCAAAATAGCAGCTTAGTGATTAATGGGAATACAATTTTACAATTGAATTCAACTGCGACGTGGATGACCTACTTAATCCTCAGCGATGAGTCACCGCACATCGCCATCAAACAACTCTCCCGACTCTTTGCCATTTCAAAGTCCACTTTGGAACGGGATTATCGCACACTATCCAACTCGTTGCATTCAATTTTTGAACACCGTCATCTTTGTTTCTTTGAAAACCCAGAGGTAGAAACGCTGTTTCCCTTTGCAGTTCACCCCTCGGCTCCTTATCGGATGGACATCGCCTTAACCTATCATTGTAACAACGATTGCTTTCATTGTTACAATGATCCAAATCGAAACATATCCCCGCTAACTCTCGAACAATGGAAAGCCGTTTTGGATCGGGTCTGG
>DAOTZA010000047.1:0-32819 GCA_034434515.1 Anaerolineales bacterium
GTTGATCCTGATTCCCCCCTACCCCGCTGCGACCTGCTCAACCCGATCAACCGTCCATAAAAGCGGCCAGCGGCGGACAACCCACGCCACGGCTAGCAGGCAGCCAATCCCGCCACTGATAATTGCAAAGGGCGCTCCAAAAAGCTGTGCCACCACGCCTGCTTCCACCTCGCCGAGTTGCGGTCCACCTAAAAAGAAAATCTGATTTACGCTGACCATGCGCCCGCGCAAATGGTCTGGCGTGAGCAATTGGCGAATGGTGTTGCGGATAATTGTACTGACCGCGTCAGCAGCCCCCACCAGGATCAGGGCAGCCATCGCCATCCAAAACACCCGCGCCATACCAAACAAGATTGTTGCCAGGCCGAAACAGACCACCGAGAGCAAGAATAGCGGCCCTTGATGGCGCACCTCGCCGATTTGCGAGACCACCAAGCCAGCCAGCACTGCTCCAATCGCTTGCGCTGAAGAGAGCCAACCGTATTCGATTTCCCCTACCCGCAGAATATCGCGGGCAACGATCGGCATCAGGGTATTTGCGGAAGAGAAGAAGGTAGCAAAGAAATCCAGCAACATGGAGGCAAAGATCAGCGGTTGACTGAGAATAAAGAGCCACCCTTCGCGCATCGCCACCCAATCGAAGAGCTTGCGTTGCGTAACGAGCCGCTGCTGGGGCACTTTGCCCATCCGCCAGATCGCCACTAGCACCGCGCCGTAAGAGAGGGCGTTGATCAGATAGGGATAAGCCTGTCCCCAGACAGCAATCGTCCAGCCGCCCAAGGCCGGCCCGACAATCGCCCCCACCTGAAAGGCAATGGAGCTGAGGCTGAATGCGTTGGGCAAGTCTTTCGGCGGCACTAGGTTTGGCACCAACGCCTGACGGGCAGGAATATCGAAAGCAGCAGCCGTAGCTTGCAAGGCGGTGAGGGCATAAATGTGCCAGAGCGTGATCGAGCCCTGTAGGGTCAACCCCGCCAATAGACCGGCGACTACGGTCAACACACATTGGGCAACGAAGAAGATGGTCCGCCGGTTATATCGATCGGCAGCTACTCCGCCAATGAGCGAAAAAAAGATCACTGGCAGGATGCGCACCAAACCAATGCCTCCTAACGCAATAGGATGGGGGGTAAGGGTGCGCACATGCCAGAAGAGCGCCCACAGTTGCATGTTCGCTCCCGCCGTAGAGATGATCAGGGCAAGCCAGAGGTAGCGGAAACGCGGGTAGTGCAACGCAGGTGGCAAATGGAGACGGCTCAACTCATTACCTTCCCGCCATCTACATTGACAGCTTGTCCATTGATATAAGCGGCGGCTGGACTGCATAAGAAAAGCACCAATCCAACCACATCCTCCGGTCGGCCCAGTCGCCCAAGCGGTATGGAAGCCAGCCAGCTTTCCATCATCGCCTCATCCTGGCGTAAGGCGGCGGTCATTTCGGTTTCAATGACTCCGGGGCAAACGGCATTGACGCGGATATGATGGGCGGCGAGTTCCAATGCTGCCGTGCGTGTCAGACCGATCAATCCCATCTTACTGGCAACGTAAGCAGCTCGATTGCGCAACCCAAACGCCCGTCCGGCAATCGAGGCAATATTGACCATACAACCTCCTCCCCGTTCCCGCATTGCCCGCCCCACCGCCTGGATCAGGTAGAAAGGCCCGCTCAGGTTGACATCCAGCGTGCGTTGCCAGTCCCACTCGTCCATTTCAAGCAACGGCACATGGGGTTCTACCGCGGCATTATTGATGAGGATATCAATCCGTCCCCAATCGTGAAGGATTTGCTCCACCATGGCGACGCAAGGCAGTCGTTTGGCGATATCGACCACATAGGCTTGTGCTCGTCCACCAACAGCGTGTATTTCGGCAACGGTCGGCTCGAGGTTTACTGGAGTAATATCATTTGCGGCGACGATAGCTCCCCGATGAGCAAATGCCTGGGCAATCGCCTTGCCAATCCCCCGCCCTGCACCTGTAACTAAAACGACCTGGTCTTCAAAAGTTTGCATAACCTCGTCTCCTGAATAGCAGAGTTAACTCCTTCGTCCAAATGTAGCCGAGGGCAAGCCGCATGGTATCCAGAATCCAATCTGTACCCCAACCCACCGGCGGTCCGCTTTGCAACCCCAACCAGGGGGGTTGAGCTTCTGGTAACTAAAAACTTCAGTCTTTCCACATCCGAAGCACCTTCAGCCCGACATCTGTTTCGTAGCTCCTGATGGGATATCGTTAGAGTCAATCTGCCACCCCTCCAACACCCGGGTCACACAGTGGAACCTGGTCGGGATTAGTCTCTGAATTGAGGGGCAAACCAAAGTAAGGCGAAGGATCAAAGGTGTTCTCGATTTCCAGCTCATTGAGAAATTTGCCATCCCGATCTTTGACGATTGAAAAATGTAAATGCACTCCAACCGGGTTGGAAGGGTTGCCGGAGTAATTCCCCTGGTAGCCAAGCAAGGTTCCCGCTTCCACATAGACTCCTTGCGTTCCAGGAGGAAAAGCCTCAACAATATAAGAGTCTCCTTCAGGACTCGCCAGGTGGGTGTAGTAGGTCCAAATCTGGCGTTCGGGTTGAAGAGGGTCTTGAGGAATGCGAACGATTAGAGAGGCCTTCCAGTCGCTCAGGCGGGTGAGGAAACCGGGGTAGGCAACGCGCACCTCGGTAACGCCAGGCTCGGTGCCGGCAAAAATATCAATCCCCTGATGACGATGCCCTGGTCGAAAGGAATCCCCCCATAAGAAACCGATATAGCCATCGGTGGGGATGAGAAACGGGGCATTGCCACAGCGCTCGCCACCTTTGAGCCGCCAGTGTGGGAAAGCCGCCGGATTGCGCAGGTATAGCCAAACCCGCTGCGTGCGGCCCAAGTTTGGCAACAGCCATTCATAAACCAGATAGGCGCCGATGACCAGCAAGAGAAAAGCAATGGCAAATGCCAGACGATAGCGAGAGGAGCGTTTCATTGGCTCTATTCGGTCGAAGAGAGAGCTTGGCGGTATTTACGGATGTTTTCGAGATCGTCTTCGCGGTGATCGGCGAGATACAGCACCAATTGTCCACCACTCAATTGCTGTAAAATCCGCCCGGCTGCACGGCCGGCTTCAGATGCCATTGCCTGGCGCGCGTCTTCGAGGGAATTGAAGAAAAGTTCATGCTGCAATTGATACGCTGCGTTGCCGTAGAGATGAATATCGATGCGGCTGGTGGTTTCCCGGATAAGACCCGGCATTTGCTCGGCATGATGCAAAAACTCCGGCCAGTGTTGTTCCAGTGCCACTGCTTCAACAGAACTCTCGATTAAAATGACCAGTTTAGTTGTCACAGGCGCATCCAGTGTACCAACAAAAACCACTCAATGGCTTATTAACTCCCCTTACCATGAGGTACTACGCTTTCCTTTATCTGCTTGGGTAGCGAAAGAGCCTTAGGCATATCCTTAGGGTGCAGGAATCTTATTGATCCAATCGTTGCCCACAATCACCACCACATCCACGCTTTGGGTGGGATCAAAGCGATTGTACAGGTAATTAGGATTAATCCCCATTAACTCAACTAAAAACTTGAGCGTATAGGGCTTGCCGCTATAATCCAACAAGGTCGTGTAGTTATAAAAAGTATCTGCATTTCCGGTTTCGACCACGTTGACGCCTTGCTTTTGGAGATATTCCATCGTCTGGGATGCCAACCCAGGCGAAGAACTGCCGTTCAGGACGCGCACCCTGGCGCCTTCGGCCTTCATTTGCTCAGCAGGAGGGAGATTTGCCAGGGGGCTTTGCAGGCGCGTATCGGCGAAGATCTGGTCGCGCACTTCGCGGATTTTATCGGGCATCGGTTTGAGAGCATCCAGGCCATCCGGTGTCTTGAAGAAATTGACTTGCTCGGCACCGATAATGGCGTGTTTGATGTTCTCTTCAGGAATATCTTTAGCAAACCACGCCAGACGAATGGCCTGGTCTAGCGACAAATTGGTGCGCACACCGCTGGAGAACTCCTGATATAACACCGGGGCATTGGCAATCATGCGAGGCAGGTTGTCGAAACGCAACATCTGGTTGCGAATTGCCATGACCACTTCTTGTTGACGACGGGCGCGGTCGAAATCACCACCTTCGGTGCTGCGTGCCCGGGCATACGCCAGAGCGATCTCGCCATTCAGCACCTGTCGCCCGGGTTTCAATTTCTTGAAGGTATTATCCCCTAAGAGATCGACGTTAATTGGCTCCTGAATATCCAGTTTCACGCCGCCAATGTGATCGATAAACTTGATAAACGCTCCAAAATCGATTTGGGCATAAAAATCAATCGGCACGCCAATCAGTCCTTCGACCGTTTTCATGGCTAATTCTGGCCCGCCGCCCGGCAATTTATAGGCTTCACCGAGCTGGTAAGCCGTGTTGATCTTGCCATAACCAAAGCCCGGAATCGCCACCCACAGGTCGCGGGGAATGTTCAGGATACCGGCAGTCCTGGAGAGGGGATCAACGGTAAAGAGGATCATGGTATCCGTGCGCGGTGCTCCCTCTCCGGCAGCCCAATCTCGATAATCCAAACCCATGACCAGCAAATTAACCCGACTGGCGCCATCCCACGGCTCTGGGGTCGGACCGACCATCTGCAAAGGAGCGTTCGGATCAGTGATGATACCGCCTAGATCGGGCGTCGGAGTCGGGCCGGTAACGCTAATGCCGGGTAAGTTAGTGATCTGCCACGAAGTCACCAGATCACGGGTAACGATAAAGGTCAAGTAAGCCGTCAACAAGGCTGCGATGACAAACGCAGCAATTAAAGCAATCAAGAGAAGATTGGCTCTCTCTGCAAGTTGTACTTTTTCTGATCGTTGTTCCATATCTCATTATTCTTCACTGGTCAAAATCGCCTGCTGATTATATCACGGTATAATGAGCGCATCATGTCATCCCTGACGGCGTATAACCTCTCCAAATCCTTTGGGGCGCGAGATTTGTTCACCAATCTCTCCCTGAGTGTGCCGCCGAATGGGCGAATTGCGATCGTCGGCCCGAACGGGATTGGGAAGACGACTCTTATTCGCGTCTTAATTGGCTTAGAGGAACCCAGTCAAGGGATGGTGCAGCGCGCTCGCAATCTGCGCATTGGCTATCTGCCGCAAGAAACGGTAATGGAAAGCCAGCGTACATTATGGGAAGAATGCCTCGAGGCTTTATCGAACCTGCGCCAAATGGAAGCGGAATTGCGCCGTTTAGAGAAAGAAATGAGCCAACCCAACTCATCACCTGATCTGCTGGAGCGGTACGGAGCCTTACAAGCAGCGTTTGAACAGCAGGGAGGGTATGAATATGAGTTGCTGATCCGCCAAACCTTACGGGGTTTAGGTTTTGGCGAGCAGGATTTCTGGCGCCCACTGACGCAATTCTCCGGTGGGCAACGTACCCGCGCCGTTTTAGCTCGCCTGCTGATTTCCAAACCGGATTTATTGGTGCTTGATGAACCGACCAACCACCTCGACCTGCAGGCAGTAGAATGGCTGGAAGGCTACCTCAACCAATGGCATGGCGCCGTCCTGATGGTTTCCCATGACCGCTATTTTTTGGATCGTGTGGTCAACACGATCTGGGAAATGTCCGAACAGGGCATTGAGGTTTATCGCGGCAATTACAGCGCCTATTTGCAACAACGCCAGGAACGCTGGAACGCCCGCCGCCTGGCATTTGAAGCAGAAAAAGAACGTCTGGAAAAAGAGTTGGAGTATATCCGTCGCAACATCGCTGGACAGAATGGGTTGCAGGCAAAAGGTCGTCTACGGCGGGTGAGTCGCCTGTTGGAAGCGATTGAACGCCATGGCTGGGAAGCAATTCAGGGAAAACCCTGGGCGCAGATCGCCGCCGAGAGCGGCGCTGCCAGCCAAATGATGAACGTTGAAGAGGTGACGCGGCGCATTCATGCCCTGACCTTCACCCAGCCACGGCAGCCAAAACTGGGTTTGCGTCTCAATGCCGCAGAACGCTCGGGCGATTTGGTCATCCGCACATTTGATTTGCAGGTAGGTTATCCTGACGAAGGTCGCCCCCTGATTGAGGTGCCAGACCTGATCTTAAAACGCGGCGAGTGCGTCGCTTTGATCGGTCCGAACGGAGCCGGCAAAACCACCTTTTTAAAAACCATTTTGGGAAGCTTGCCTCCCTTGAGCGGAGAAGTGCGCCTCGGCGCCAGCCTGCAAATTGCCTATTTTGCCCAAGCCCATGAGGGTTTAACAGCCGAGAACAGCGTGATGCAAGAGATCGAATCCGTTGCCCCGACCATGCTTCCTGCGGAAATGCGCAACTATCTGGCGCGCTTTCAGTTCACCGCCGATGATGTCTTTCGCCAGGTTGCCACCCTCTCTGGCGGCGAGCGCGGCCGGCTGGCGCTGGCAAAACTCTGTCTTAGCGACGCCAACTTGCTCTTGCTGGATGAACCTACCAACCATCTGGACATCCCTTCGCAAGAGGTGTTACAGGAAGCGCTTAGTGAATACCGCGGCACGATATTACTGGTTTCACACGACCGCTATCTGATCGATGCCCTTGCCACGCAAATTTGGGAAGTGATCCCCGAAGAACGCCGCTTGCGCGTCTTCCAGGGAAGCTATACCGAATACCGTCTGCAACTGGAGGCAGAAAAAGCCGCTCACCTCCCCCCGCCTCGCAACTCACCGAAAGCTGAGCCGCTCCCGCGACGGAATCGCCGCAATACCGAAAGACAACGTCTGCTACGACTGCAAGAACTGGAAGATTCGATTGCGAAACGAGAAGCGGAGTTGGCTGCCCTGCAACGCAAGCTGGAAAACCCACCGGCCGATCCGCTGCAAGTGCAAAAGCTGGGCAACGCATATGTGCGCCTGCAAGCGGAAATTGATAATCTGTTAGAAGAATGGGAACGCTTGCATGAACAATCAGTTGGCGAAGGAACGTGAAAGCAGCCTCCCGTATCTGGCAGCTATCCTGGTCTTGCTGGTTGGGGCAGGATTACTCTTTCCCTTCGAGCGGGGCAGCGCAGCCCTGCGCCAGGCGCGCCTGGCGGAACAACAAGGCGATTTCAAAACCGCAGCTCAACTTTACCATCAGGCAAGTCGGGTTTTCTTTTGGGATAAAACAGGCTTACAGATTAAAGCCGCCCAAAATGCTGCCAGGTTGGGCGACCATACGCAAGTCATTAGCCTCCTCGCCCCTCTGCAGGAAGATGGTCGGTTAACCTACGAAACTCAAGTTTTGCTTGCCAGAGCTTATCTTGCCCTTAACGACCCCGATGCAGCCATGTCTTTGCGCGCGCAATGGGTTGAAAAAGGGTATCCGAGCGAGGCGATTGATCCCCTCTTGCTGAAACTGTACACCGAGCAAGGGCGGATAGCGGCGACTCTGCCAATCCTGCGGGCTTTAGCCAAAGCCCAGCCCCAAAATGCCGAATGGCATTATCGATTGGGCTTGATTCTGGCAGCCGAGTCACCTGAAGAAGCCGTAACCCCGTTACAACAGGCGGCGCAGTTAGAGGCTAGTTATCAAGCCAGAGTCACGATCCTGTTGGAACAACTCACCCAGCCAGCTCCTGAAAAGGCTGTGGCGTACCTATATGGTGGACGGGGGCTGGCAACCCTTGGCGAGTGGAAACTGGCAGAACGCGCTTTTCAACAGGCAGTCGAGCAACGCCCTGATTTCCCCGAAGCGTGGGCCTACTTAGGATTTGCCCGATTCCGCTTATCACCCCCATCCTCTAGCCCAGCGCTACAGAAACAAACCGAAGAACACCGTCCATCTGCAAATCCGCAGCAACAGCCGGGTTTAGCCGAGATTCAATATGCCTTACAGCTAAACCCTCGCTCTCAGCTCGCCCTGGCTTTTTTAACCCTGATCTGGCAGGAACTCGGCGAGACGCAGTCAGCTCTGCAAAGCGCTCAGCAGGCTTTTCGGCTCTATCCGGAGGATCTCAATGTACGCTTACAATATGCTCAGGCGCTGGCGCAAACAGGGAATCTGGAAGGCGGCTGGCGAATCTTGCAGGAATGGCTCAACCAAAGCTCAGCTCGTCAGGCGGCGCGCAAAGCGCTGGTTCTTTATTGTATCCAATATGGGTATCGTTTAACCGAGAGCGCCCTGCCTCTTGCCAGAGAATTGGTCAGCCAGATACCTAAAGACACCGAAAGCCTGGATTTGCTTGGACAGGTTTACCTTGGACTGGAAGAATGGGCGCTGGCTCAACAGGCTTTTGAACGGGCTTTGAGTCTGGATGCGCAATACGCCCCAGCTATCTTACACCTCGGGTTAGTCCATCTTGCCCAGGGCAATACCGCTTTAGCGCGCACCCAATTTCAAAAGGTGATTGAAATTGCACCTTTTTCTCCCAGCGGCGAGCAAGCCCGGCGGTATTTAGAGGTTTACCTTCCTTAGGATTCTGCCGAACAATAACAGAAAGGTCTTAGAAAGGATGGATGTCCAATGCGCTCAACATTGCTCTTCCTGAGGTTGTTCCTTGTTCTTTCAGTCACAACCTGCACCCCTACCCCCTCACAGGGGATAGGTTTCTGGATGAGGCCCTCCCAAACGCCTGTTGAAAATCAAAGCCCTTTCACCCCATCCGTTCCGGCAATATCGTCGTTGAATCAACCCTTCGACAGGGAGGTTTATCTTCCAGTGATCAGCAAAATCGAGGCAACCGCCCAAATCTGGCAACCTCAACCAGGCGTGAGCTGGCAATGGGATTTAAGCGACCAGCGACCCTCCACCACTGTCTCAGCCATAGTGTACGATGTGGATGTGTACACCGATCAAAGCGTTCTCGATGAGCTCAAAGGGCGTGGGGTCAGGTTAATCTGTTATATCTCGGTCGGTTCATGGGAGGAGTGGCGGCCTGACGCCAACCAGTTTCCTGCCGAAGTGCTGGGGAATAACTATGAAGGCTGGCCTGGCGAAAGATGGCTGGACATCCGCCAGATTGACAAACTTGCCCCTATCATGCAAGCTCGCTTCGATCTTTGCGCCCGCAAAGGTTTCGATGCCATCGAGCCCGACAACATGGAAGTGAGCAGCAATGATAGCGGCTTCCCGATCACCGTCGAAGATGAACGCCGCTATGCCCTGTGGCTTGTCGAGCAAGCCCATCAGCGCCGCCTTGCGATTGGGATGAAGAACACCGCTCATCTTGTAAAGAGTTTGCTCCCTTATTTTGAATTTATTCTCACCGAAGATTGCTTTGCGCAAGGCTGGTGCGCTCAAGCGCGGCCCTTCATTGAGCATGGTAAAGCGGTCCTGGCTGCTGAATATCGCGATGAATGGACAGAGGCGCAATTTAAAGCAAAGGTCTGCCCACAGGCAACTGCATGGCATTTCAGCGCGATCCTGAAAAATCGCTCTTTAGATGCCTGGCGGGTCACTTGCGAGGAGTAACAAACGATCAGGCAAGATTAAGGCATAAATCCTGCGGCTTCTCTTTCGCCTTTTAGAATACCGTGGAACCATCCGCTGATTTTCTCTCTGGTCTCCCTGCAAAGCAAGTGCAGTCACTTGCTGAATCCACCCAAAAATCGGGTTATAATCCATTCCATCCCGTTAACAATGCCTGGGAACAAAGCTATTGCGAATTCCGTCAACTCAATGTACACTCTATTCCAAACAACCTGTCCGTTTGTTTGTCTCTGTTGGAGAATGAGAGGTTCTAATATGAGAAAAAAATTCTTCCGTCCCTTCACGGTTTTAAGCATGCTTGCCCTTGTGGCTTTAGCCTGTGAAATCAATTTCTCGACCCCGCAGCAGGCCAGCGCCCCAACGCAACTTCCGCCCGAGATGATTTACACGGCTGCCGCCGAAACCCTGGTAGCTCAATTAACTCAGAATGCGCCGCCAGAAATCCCGCCAACAGCGACCCTACCTCCTGAACAGCAGCCACCCCAAGAGGGAGAACCGCTAATGCCTACGTTCACCTTTACGCCACTGTTCTCCGAGACCCCCACCGTAACCGCAACGCTGCCCTTCACCCCCACCCCAACTCAACCGACCATTTCTGCTAAACAGAACACCAACTGCCGCAAGGGTCCGGGAGCAATCTACGAAAGGGTCGGCGCATTGAACATTGGTCAAACTGCCCTGGTCTACGGACGCAATAGCACCTCGACCTGGTGGTACATCGAAAACCCCAACCGACCGGGGAGTTACTGCTGGGTGTGGGGAGGATCAACAAGTGTGAGCGGCGCAACAGCAGAATTGCCGATTTATACGCCACCCCCTCCGCCGGCCACCGCCACGACCACCCTCCCTGCCAGTGGCGTTGCTTTTGAGGTTACCTTTGTGGACAAGAAAAAGTGCAGTGGGGATTGGTATGCCTATTTCAAGATCAAGAACAACGGCAATAAAGCGCTCGAGTCGGTTGCCATCAAAATCACTGACCTTAACACGGATACCACCCTCTCTTCGACCAGTTATGACAATCCCTTCCTGTCTGGCACCGGCAAATGCCCGCCTGGTAATGACAGCCTGGATGCTGGCGAGAGCGCCTATATTGCCGGCTTTATTGGTGGTGTCGCTGCAAATCATCAGCTCAAGGCTGGGATAACGGTATGTACAGAGGAAGCCTTAGGCGGCAAATGTGAGTTCAAAGCGATCAAATTTTTTGCCCCCTAACGGGTATCATCCTCATCCCTGTGGTTAGAGAGAGCCGCGCCAAACATTCTGGTCAGCGAAGCTCTCTCTACCAAAACATCTGCTTTCACCCGATGAAAAGAAAAGCTTGGGTATTCTGGTGTAAGATGTGGCTAACCGTTTGGCTTGTGGCAGTCCTCGCAGCCTGCAATATGCCGCGCAGGACAAGCACGCCCACCGTGGAGAACAGCGCCCTGCATACCGCTGCTGCCCAAACGGTGATGGCTCAGCTTGGCACAGGCACGGCATTTACCTCACCTTTACCTATCTACCCTACCGTGACCCTGTTCATCGCCCCAATTCCAACCTTCACACCGTTGCCTCCCAGTCCAACCGCAACTTTGCCACCACCAAGCAGCACGCCCTTGCCTTGCGACCGGGTGCGCTTTATCAAAGACGTCACCATACCCGATAACACCGAAATCGAACCTGGCAGCACCTTTATAAAAACGTGGCGACTACAAAACGCCGGCGCCTGCACCTGGTCACCGCAATATGCCCTTGTGCTGACCGGCGGCGAACCCATGGGCAGCCAGGTTGCCATCCCCTTGCCGCAGTATGTAGCCAGTGGCGAAATGATCGATGTGTCGGTGACTCTCACCGCCCCCAACGTTGGAGGCACCTACCGGGCAGAGTACAAATTGCGCAACGCCTCCAACATCGTCTTTGGAATCGGCGAGAAAAATGATCCCTTCTATGTCCAGATCAAAGTTCCCGCCGTCAAAGGCGTCGTCTTCGACTTTCTCGCTCAAGCCGCTCAGGCAGAATGGAAAAGCGGCAGTGGCAACGTTTTTGAGACCACGCTCAATTTTGGCGGTGCAGATGAGGATGTCAACGGTGTTGCAAAACTCAAAGAAAGCGTTCCATTGGAAAATGGAGCGACCTCCAGCCGCATCTTGCTCACGATTCCCAAGCAGGTTGAAAACGGATTTATCGCCGGCACCTTTCCAGCTTACCTAGTGCAGAACGGCGATCGCTTTCGCGGGCGGATTGGCTTTATGATTCCGAGTGGAGGCTGTGGCAACGCAAAAGTGAAATTTCGCTTGAATGCTGTCATTGACGGCAAATTGAACACCCTGCAAACTTGGGAGAAAACCTGCAACGGGCAATTAATGACCATCGAGGTAAATCTCTCTAGCTTGAAAGGCAAAACCGTTCAATTTATGCTTGCTGTCTTAGCGGATGGTGATGCCAGCGGTGATTATGCCATTTGGAGTTCACCGCGGATCGAACGTCCTTAGTCTGATCTGAAGGAGCAAAAAATGAAGATTCAAAAGACAACTCTCAGGAGAACGATCCTGATCGCCGCCATTCTGATCGCCGGGTGTGGTGGTAAAGAAGCTACCCCAGACCCACAGGCGGTTTTAACCGCGGCAGCCGAAACTGCAAATGCCAAAATGACCGAGCTGGCAATGGCAACTCCGATCCCAACCGAAACCCCTGTGCCAACACCCACCGAGTCGCCCACGCCAACCGAGACCGTCCCGCCGCCAACAACCGTCGCCCCGACCGTGCCATCTGGCAGCACCATTGCCGAACGGGTGGAATTTGTCGCCGATGTTACCATCCCCGATGGCACCGTCTTTGCCCCCAACCAGACTTTCACCAAAACCTGGCGATTGAAAAACGTGGGGGTGACCACCTGGACAACCGCTTACTCGCTGATCTTCTTCAGCGGCGAGAAGATGGGCGCGCCTTCGGCTGTTCCCTTGCCGAATAATGTGCCACCCAATGCAACGGTTGACATATCCGTTCCAATGGTTTCTCCCAGCACACCAGGACAATACATTGGCTATTACATGCTACGCAATCCACAGGGAAAAAACTTTGGCCTTGGGCCTAATGCGGATCAGGCTTTCTACGTGTGGATCAACGTGGCAGCCAACGGGACAGTGATCGCCTCACCGACGCCCACAGGGCCTACCGCCACTCCCGGCACACCAACTCCGGGTACTCCGGGCGTGACTGTTACCCCGACCAACACCACTGCCCCGGCGGCGGTGAGCAATCCAACAATTAGCGTCAATCCAGCCTCTTATACAGGCTCCTGCCCCTTTACCTTTGTGTTCCCGATCCAGTTCACCGTCAATCAAGCCACCGCGGTCACCTTTCGGCTTGAGGCCGGTTCCGGCACACCGGGTGTAAACTTGGTTTTACCCGCCGACCGCACCGAGAACTTGCAACCAGGCCTCTACAGCAACCAGTTCGAACTGACCATCACCAGCTCGATGAACGGCTGGGCAAGGTTGCGCATCCTCGCCCCGCTCGACCTTAGCTCGCAGGTTGTCAATTTCGAATTGACCTGCCAGTAACCAGGACAGGATGAGCGGGAACAACTTAGCCCAGGCAATTAAAACCTTAGCATTGGAGATGGGTTTTGTGGCGGTTGGGATTACACGACCCGATCCACCCGCGCATCTCGATGTCTATACTGACTGGCTAAAGCAGGGTTGCCATGGAGAAATGGAGTATCTGGCAGAGCCGCGCCGGGTCTATCTGCGCAGTCAGCCTGGCGAATTATTGCCTGGTTGTCAGAGCATTATTGTTTTGGCCGCCCGTTATGCAGCTCCGCCATCAATCTCTCACCCGCCACCTCGCTCCCAGAGGGAATATCCCTCACCCCCAGCCCCTCTCCCAAAGGGAAGATCCCTCACCCCTTACCCCTCTCCCAGAGGGAGAGGGGAGCAAACCTCATCCCCCACCCATCTCCGAGGAGGAGAGGGGAGTAATCCTAACTCCCAACCCCTCTCCCAGGGGGAATATCCCTCACCCCCTTCCCCTCTCCCAGGGGGAGAGGGGAGAGTCCCTCACCCCCAGCCTCTCTCCCAGGGGGAGAGGGGAGAAGAATCCCCCTCTCCCTTAGGGAGAGGGGCCAGGGGTGAGGGATCACAAGGCAATGAGGATGTTTTCTTCGGAAGGGTTGCTGCTTATGCCTGGGGCGAAGACTATCATAACATCCTGCGCCAGCGCATGGAAAGCCTCATGCAGCGGGTGCAAGAGATCATTGGACGACCCATTGCCTATCGCTGTTTTACCGATAATGCCCCCATCCTGGAACGCGAGCTAGCTCAAAGGGCTGGCCTGGGTTGGATTGGCAAAAACACCTGCCTGATCCACCCTCGCCTGGGTTCCTACCTTTTCTTGGCTGAAATCTTTACCGACCTTGCCCTGCCGCCAGATCCCGCCTTCGTGCCCGATCGCTGTGGCACCTGTCAACGTTGCCTCCAGGCATGTCCCACCCAATGTATCTTACCGAACCGCACCATCGATGCCAGGCGCTGCATTTCCTACCTCACCATTGAGCTTAAGAGTGCTATTCCGCCTGAACTGCGCCCTTTGCTGGAAGATTGGGTTTTTGGTTGTGACATTTGCCAGCAAGTCTGCCCCTGGAACCGGCGGGTTGCAGAGTCTCCCTCTTTTCCTGAATTTCAGCCCAGAGCCGAGCAAGTCTGGCTGTCTATACCTGAAATCCTCTCCCTTACCAGAGAAAAGTTCAAACAAAAATTCCACCATACCCCGCTAATGCGTTCCAAATGGCGCGGTTTGAGCCGCAACGCAGTCGTTGTACTGGGAAACCTCAGCCGTTCACGCCCGCCCTTACACCCTAACATCCTCAAGTTCTTCGTTCACGCCCTTCAAGATCACCCGGATAGTCTGGTGCGCCAACATCTTGCCTGGAGTCTAGCCCAGTTGAATCTTGCCATCGCCCGGCAAGCTCTTCAGGAACACCTGCAAAAGGAATCCGACCCCATGGTCAAAGCTGAGATCGAAGCCTTACTCGGATAAATCAACCCCTCAGAGGAAACACCCCAAAACGATGTCCTGGCGACTCTTTCTCTGCCTGCTTGGAATCCTTGCAATCCTTGGGGCTTGTGCCAATCCCCAATCGCATCCATCTACGCCAACTATTAAGGGCACTGCGACGAGGCTCTCCGTCCCTCCAGACCCCCATAGTTCTCCAACAGTCTCCCCAACCCCGCCCAATCATCCTGCCCAAGTCATTCCTACCCTCACGCCATCTGTCTCACCAACTCCAACTGAGCTGCCGATCACCACGTTGCTGTTCACCGGCAACATCGTCCCTGCCCGCTGTGTGCAAGCAGCCATCGACGCTCTTCAGAATTATGATTACCCTTATGAAGAAGTACGCCAAATTCTTCAAGCAGCCGATTTCGCTATCGGCACTTTCAACGCCACCCTGAGCGAAATTGCACCACGCACCGGTTGCGTCCCTACCTACATTTTGGTTGGCGACCCGCAAAACGCTGACGCCCTAGCGAGGGCTGGCTTTGATGCCATGAGTGTCGCCACCAACCACATCAAAGATTGTGGCCTTGCTACCTGCGGCGATCAAGCGTTCTTCGAAACGCTGGCAAACTTCCAAAGAGTCGGTATTCTCACCGTGGGCGCAGGCAAGAACGAAGCGGAAGCCTTACAACCGATTGTCCTGACCGCCAATGGCGTCCGCTTTGGGATAGTCTCATTGGGACAACATGAACAGGGCGGCGTATTTGCCGAGGTTGAAAAACCCGGCGTTGCGCGCTTGACGGATGAAAATATCCAGCGGGCAATCCAGCTTGCGCGTCAAATCTCCGATATCGTCATCTTCCTGCCCCATTGGGGACCGGAAGATCGATCAACGCCAACCTGGGTTCAGCGCCAGCTCGCCCAGAAGATCGTCAATGCCGGGGCTGATCTGGTTGTTGGCAACCATACCCACGTTGTGCAGGGGTATCAAACCCTCAATGGTGTGTTGGTTTTCTACGGGTTGGGAAATTTTGTCTTTGACCAAGACCTGAACGACCATCAGCAAGGGGTCATTTTGCTGGTTCGCTTTCAAGGCAAGCGCTTGCTGGATTTCGAGTTCATTCCCACGCGTGTTGATGAGGACGGGCGGGTGCATTTGGCAGGCGAAGCAGAGGCTAAGGAAATCCTTCAACGCATCGAGGCTGCCAGCCAGGATCTCAATTGATTATCTGATCCTGAGCTTTCTGTTATGGGATATTGAAGGTAGCTTATCCCCCTGCTGCAACTCGCGCCGCAGCGGTTAAGAGCAGGACAATGAGGCTCAGCCCCCAATTGACCCGCATCCAATACAATTCGCGGCGCCAAAGGCGCTCCGCATTTCCATTGCTTTGCCCATGGGCGCGCAGCCAGGCTAAACGATTCAGGTGGGGGAAGATTCCCCACGTCATCCAGGCGCTAACGATGGTCATTAAGCCAAAAGCAATGTGCTTAAGGAAAATGGCCACCGACCAGGGGTTTTGAATAACCAAAAAGCCCTCATATTGAGGACTAACGCTCATTTGGAAAAGTCCACTGCCGGCTAAAATCGCAAGGCAAAGCCAGGCGAAAGGATTGAAACGTTTGCGAAAGCGATCGAGAAAAACGGCGTAAGCAGCGGGATCAAGCGTTCGGCGGGCAACGGGAAGGAGAAAAAGAGCGGCCACCGTCAATCCGCCGATCCAGATGACGGTGGCAAGCAAATGAGAGAAATAAACTAAGGAAAGGGTCACGAACGAGGGAGACATTTGATTCCTGTAACGGATTACAGAAAAATTGGAGCAAAAGGGTAAACCTAACTAAGACTAGAAATGACAACTCTCCTTCACTCAATTATGGCGAGGGACGTAAGACTCCATTTTCATCCCTGACGAGCGGAGCTGTTTGGGTTGGTAAGGGCGCGCCCGGCACCTCCAAAATCGATACGCCATACGGCCAGTCAGGTGGACAGACGGCAATATAACGAGCATAGCCCCCGGTACCACCCTTCGGTTTGGCAAAACCGATGATAATCAGAGCGCCTGCTTCCGGAACCTGGTCCAGATTCGCAACGCCCTCTGCCTGAGCAAAATGGTTGTGCATCAACCAGTATTCCCCCTCGAGGGTTGGAGTTGTATCGGTGTCCAGGGGTTCATGACCGTGGAAGAGGATCTTACGCTCCAAGTGAAGGAATTTCAGGGCATCGAGGCTAACACCCGGGAATGGTTTTTGATTAAACCGTTCCAGTTCGCCCCATCTTTTATACCAGTCCGAACGGACCATCACGACCGAGCCTTCAGGAATCTTGCCATGTTGGGTTTCCCAGTCAAGGATATCCTGTACCTGAAGATGATAGCCCTCATCTTGAGCAACCTTATCAGCAATGTTGATGACCACCAACGGACGGATGGCATAGGTAGCAGGGATGTCGCTAATGGTTGCGCCTAGATTATCCCAATGTGCAGGCGGGTCTAACTGGGTGCCATACTGATCAGTGAGAAGTTCATAAGCTGTGGCTACAAAGCCATGCTTTTCATAGGTAAATTCCTCCCCAACTTCTACATATCCTTCGATTTTCTGGCCGGCCACAGCAGGTTTGAATTTGGCATTACCAAAGCCAGGCCAGACAGGTTGAACTGGCTCGAAAGGATGGGTCAAATCCACATATTTGGCTGCCTTAAAGAAATCTTCATAGATTTGCCACAAGCCCGGCAATTGTGGCTCAGGTTCCGCGGTTGGTTGAGGGGTGGGGGTGGGCGGGACAACCTGGGTTACCACTTGGGTCACAACCTGGGTGACAACCTGGGTAATCACAGGCGCTGGCGGTTGGGTTGCCGGCGTTGTGCAGGCCGCAAGGATAGACGTCCCTATAATGAGCCAAAAAACAAAAATTTTTTTCATACTTACACTCCTTTCTGTTTTACAATCAGTTTTGGTGTTGATAAGGTTTGCCCCTCACTCCAATGGCCCTAATTATACCTTCGATTAATTTTCGTTAAGGTCTTTTTTTCGTAACAACCTACCATCACAAGTCGTGTGGATAATTTGCTGAGAAAACCGTCCACGAATCGACCACGAATAAACGAATGGAAGCGCTATTCGTGCATTCGTGAAAACTTCGTGGACGGTCTGCCCTGCCAAATAGAGCCTTTGTTAGCTAATTACCTTTTTTCAGAAATTAACCGTAACTCGGGGTAAGCAAAACAAGGTTCGCTAAGGCTCGGCATTGCTGTCAGACTGACGCTTGGTAATATTTCTGACAATTATTGACGGACGATCACAAATTCAGGTCGAACGCCTTTGTTTTTCAATAGATATTTCATGGCATTCGCTTTTGATTAATAATTTTGCATCAAATCCATTCCAGTGTAGAGATGGGCAACCTGCTCGGCATAGCCGTTGAACATCAAGGTTGGGCGGCGGCCGCTCTCCCCAATGCGTCGTTCGGTTGCTTGCGACCAGCGCGGATGCGATTTTTGCGGATTGACGTTGGAATAAAAGCCATATTCATCTGGAGCAATCAGATTCCAAAAAGTAGCCGGTTGTTGTTCGGTCAATTCGATTTTGACAATTGCTTTTGCGCTCTTGAAACCGTATTTCCACGGCACCACTAGGCGCAGGGGTGCTCCATTCTGGTTAGGCAGCAACTCCCCGTATAAACCGGTAGCAAGGAGGGTCAGGTCGTGCATGGCTTCATCCAGACGCAGCCCCTCTTGATAGGGCCAGGGGTAAAAACTCGAGCGCATGCCCGGCATGACTTCTGGACGTGAGACGGAGACAAAGCGAACATAACGGGCTGAACCCAAAGGCTCGACCTCTTGAATCAGCTTGGCGAGTGGAAAGCCCAGCCAGGGGATGACCATTGACCAACCTTCAACACAGCGCAGGCGATAGATGCGCTCTTCCTGGGCATATTTCTTGAGCAGCTCGTCAATATCAAAAATCCGTGGCCTGGCGACCAACCCGGTCACCTCGATGGTCCACGGTCGGGTCTGAAAATCCTTTGCCAATCTGGCAACGGCTTCTTTATCTGTTGAGAATTCGTAATAGTTGTTGTAGTTGGTGACCGCTTCATACGGTGTCAGAGAATCGCCGTATTCATCCTGTCCGCTTTGCGGCGTGCGGCGAGGAGATGCCGGCGTCTCGATGGTTTGGGTGGCAGCGCTGCCGCAGGCAGCCAGCAAGGTTGCGGCAGCTCCAACAGCGCCAAGTTTTAGAAACTCGCGCCGCCGCAGGTACAGGCTTTGCAGAGTGATGTCAGAGGATCGAATGGGGTTACTTTTCCAGATTGAAGTCGTCATATCGGGTTCTCCATTGTTGCAGGTGACGAAGATCAAATCAAACAAAAAACATGGGAAATCGCATGAAGAGCCATCTTCTTCGATGATGTCAGCGGAGGACTGACTGAAACACTGCTTCACGCCCAAACAGATTTACTAACTCTACTATTCTACTCCGATTTCTCTAGATCAGAAATTAATTTTTTATCAGAAATCCTCATCCCGTTTCGTGATTTTCAGCGCACAGCACCTTTCAACATCTTCAGGTCACCTGCCAAATCCCTTTTCCGATTCGCTTTTTCCGTTCATAATTGAGCCATGCAAACCCTACAGATTTCTTCCATCGATTCATCACCCCAGCGATTTTCCAGTGATCGGTTTCTGGTCGAATTGCCTTCTACGCCTCAACGGTTTTACCGACATGGCTGGCAATCGTGGACGTTTAGCGGGTGGATTGATCCGCACATGCCTGCCTTGCCGGTGCGAGCCGTTCAGTTCCGCGTAAAGGATGAAGACCCACCTTATGCCCTCAGCGACAGACACACCAGCGCCTGGCTGGCAGCGCTCCAGATTGCCCCAGAAGATTTTGTCCTGGTCGGCGGCTTGGATTTTGGGGCGCGTCTTCAATTCGAAGCGAATCGTTTGCTGGCATTTACCGAGACGGGCGAGGGCGAATGGTTGTTGATCCGAGGCACAGAGCAGGAGGTATTCCACCAGTATACGCAAGCCTTGTGCCAAAAAACTTCGTGTTCTTCATCGCGCAAGACCCTGCGGGTGTGGTGTTCCTGGTATAGCCTGTATCGGTTTATCAAGGAGGAGATTCTTCATCGCATCTTGAGCGACCTGGGAGATTTGCCCTTTGATGTCGTCCAGATTGACGATGGCTGGCAGATCAGCACAGGGGATTGGGAGGCAAATACCAAGTTCCCAGCCGGCATGGCCGATCTGGCCGCCCGCATTCAGGCAAGCGGAAGGCAAGCTGGTCTGTGGCTTTCGCCGTTCATTGTCACCGCCGACTCGACCATTTTCAAACACCATCCCGACTGGCTACTCCTCGACCAACAGGGACTGCCGGTATTTGCCGGGCGCAATTGGAGCGGGATGACGTACGCCCTCGATGCTACCCACCCTGCCGTTTTGGACTGGCTGGAACAAACCATCCGCCGCGTGATGGAATGGGGATATTCTTACCTTAAGCTCGATTTCCTTTATGCTGCCGCTCTGCCTGGACGGCGCTATCAGGAGATGCCCCGCGAGGTAGCTTATCGGCAAGCCCTGCAGGTGATCCGTCAGGCCGCACCGCAGGCGTATCTCCTCGCTTGTGGCGCGCCGATCCTTCCATCATTGGGACTCTGCGATGGCATTCGCATTGGGCCTGATGTCACCCCTTACTGGTTGAACAAGCCATTCAGCGCCTGGCTGAACAATCCCAACCATCCCAGCACCCAGAACGCCCTGCGCACTTGTTTGCACCGCCTGTGGCTGAAACCACTCATCGACATTGACCCCGATGTGGTGTACTTTCGTTCCAAATATAATGCCTTAACCGCAGAACAACGCCACTGGATGAAGGATTTGGCTTTGATTTGCGGCTTTCGCAGCACTTCCGACCTGCCACACTGGTTATCCGCCCAGGAACGGCAGGAATTACGGTCTTTTCTGGAACAAGAGGTCTCCATCGAATCCCTGGGCAACTACCGTTACCGCATCAATGGGCGCGAGGTGGATTTTCGCGCCGCAATTCCGTTTCCCCCAATCAGCAACCTTCCGGTTTGGCTGGCAACCAACCTGGGCTTCTTGCAAACCGCAATCTATGAAGTCCTACCAGCCGCGTGGGAGTTTTATCGGTAAAAAAACGTAATTACCTACCAAAGGCTCTATTTGGCAGGACAAACCGTCCACGAAGTTTTCACGAATGCACGAATAGCGCTTCCATTCATTTATTCGTAGTCAATTCGTGGACGGTTTTCTCAGCAAATTATCAACATTATTTGTGATGGTAGGTTGTTACGCTATTCAGCAAATATCCGCAAATGAGACCCATCCAGTTTTTGATCAACGGCAGGTAAGCCACCCCATGCCATTCATCCGCGCCGATATCAAAACCCCTGCCGATGGGACGTTCATCCCCATCGAAATCTGTGGCGGGAGCATCTAGGGACGAACCTCGATCGATGGCTATGGATGTAGGAGAAAGATGAAAGTCAAATGAGAAAGGATCAAGGAAACCCGCATTCCCCTCCACATAATTCGCTCCGGTGACTTCATCTTCATACCCGCGATAGCCATCGATTAGGTTATGCTCGATGGAAATATATTCGGTCGGCACATCGCCAGCCACAGCAATTTGAAAAGTGAGGTTTTGACTGACGATATTATTGCGAATGATAACCCTCTGGGCTTGAGCATTATCCTGAATGATTCCTCCCCCCCAGTCCACCCCATTCTGATACAGCGTATTATTGATAATGAGAATCTCATTCATCGGATGGTTCGCTGAGCAACACGCTGAAACTTCGATCCCATAGGTGTGGTTATGATAGGCAAGGTTATTTTCCAGACGGATGTTAGCGAGCAAGCCCCCCATTTCAGACGCGACAGCAAAACCATTGCTCTCGGCTGAATTGAACACAACATTCCGCGAAACTGTAATCGCGTGCGTAGGTTTGTCCCAGGCATCTACGTAGATACCTACCGCCTTTGGATGGTCGACAATATTGTGGTCAATTATCCCATTGGACGAACCATCTTTGGCATCAATCCCTTCTTTTTGACAATCGATAACAAGGTTGTCGCGAACTTCAAAACCCTGGCTTCCAGCAACGGTGATACACTCCTGACCTCCTCCAACCCCTGCTCGTTCAACCGTGTTGCTGGCAATCACAATTTCGCGGCTATCCCACACGCCAATTCCAGATGAGGCGGTGTTAAAAGTCGTATTGTTTTCCACAGTGATATGGTCCGACGCGATAATCAGTATTGCACCATTATCAGCAAAAGGGCCGCTATTGATCAAATGTATCCCCTGTACTCGAATGTAGCTCCGATTGGCTATTTCGAATAACCCGCTCAAATCGTCTGGCAATAGCACATCCTGACCATCAAGGATCGCCCGTTCGCCGGGAAAACCAAGATAGGCGATTTCGTTGCCTGGTTGACCGGAGTTTTTGGGACGGACGTGTTCTGCATAGACGCCCTGGCGAAGATACACCGTATCCCCAGCCAGCAGGGTATCGGCCGCCTTTTGGATTGTCCGCCAGGGGCTTGCCAGCGTGCCTGGATTGCGGTCATCTCCGTTTGGAGCAACATAGAAGGCTTCCTCAAAAGAGGGCATCGGAGAAGGCACGACTCTCGTTTGGGAGCGCTCAGCAAGTCCTGGCTCGCGGCTGGATTGAACAGAAGTCGCAGAGCGAAAGGGCAAGGCAGTTGCAGATGGCGATGTGGCAAACGATTGCACCACCAGGATCTGATCAACTTTAGCGCAAAGCAGAGGAACCAATGAAAACCCCAGGCAGAAGATCAGGGATAAAATCTTATCGAGTTTCATCGCTGTGTCCATTTATCGGTAGAGATCAGAGCATCGGGTTATTTTCTGCGAAGGTCGATGGATTAAACGCCAGGGGACGCCAAAGAGCGTCCCCTCCAATCAGCTCGCCTCAAGGCTTCTTCAACAGGCAAGGCAGGTAAGTGCAGCAGCATTGGGTGCCGGTGCCGCTTGGGCTAAGGGGAAGCGCCATGATCTGGTATCCTCCGCCACTGGCAATTCCTTCGACTTGCCAGATAGCTCCAGAAATGTGAAGCACTGGGTGAGAAGTAACCTCCCTTGCCGAAACGGTAGGGGCCGTCGAGGCGTTTAAAACAGGGGCAATCGCCAGGAGGCTAACCCCTAACACTGCAAACAGGAAGATGAGAAGGGGCGTCCGGATATGCATCGTAACTCCTACTTTTCGGTCAATACTTCTTCCAGACGAAGTTCTTCCACGCCCAGCCGTTTGGCGGTGATAGTGTAATCAAAGCCGCAACTTGAGGGACTGCCATCCAGCCCTACCCCTTTGACGGTGAAACCAACTGCGCTCTTGGAAACCACAAATAACAACAACGGCTCCTGGCAAAGCGGGGTCAACTGGACATGGTAATCGATTTGCGGGTTAATGGTTTGGGCAAAAATGGGTTCAAAGGTGATCGTCGCCTGTCCGTTCTGCAACGTCGCCGTGCCAAAATCCTGTAGCCAGACTTCGGGGCTTTCAATGACATAAACCGCGCGCTGATCATAATCTCTGGTTTGCAAAACAGCGCTTTTCGTGCCATCCTCACACATCTGAGCAACCGTAAAATTCATGCCATTATAAATCCTGAAACAGGCGTTTGAATCATCATTATCGTCATCCAGGTCAAGAAGGATAGACTCGTCGCTGAACAAATTCATTGTCCCCGCACTAAAAATTTCCCCGCGGACTCCTCCTAACAATAGATCGCCCACCTTATCAGAAAAGGACTCGTCTTTCCCATAAGCTCCCAGGCCGAATCCATTGACGCTGCGCCCAAATACACCATAGCCATCTGCGCTGTTGTAACCATAGATACCGCTTTTGCCTGTTCCGCCTGATTCCCCTCTTACCCCATCATGGCTGTTGCTCTTTCCAAACAAGCCAACACTTGTGTTGGACTCGCCGCGAATCGCATAGTTCGTTGCACTGTTAGCGAAAACGCCTATTCCCCCTCCGCTGTTATCAAAATAGCCGGCATAACCAGAAGCCGAGTTACTGAAGCCCGCAATCCCTCCCCCGGCCGTGCCGCCACTCACCTTCTGTTCACCAACCACGCCATACCCGATCCCGCCAGTCTTTCCATAGAAAGCACCACCCAGATTGCCGCTAGGAGTATGAATCAGCAATCCAGCCAGACCGCTGCCAGTCCAAGTTTCTCCAAAATGGGTGTGCTCACAGGAAAGGCTATTCGTTTGCATCGGATCGGTCTGCGCTTCCGCAGTAGTGGGTAAACCGAATTTCTGGCGTGGAGTCAGGGGGGTAAATTTTGCTTCTCCGCTTGGGCGAATGGCGCTTTCCAACCACACATCGCCCCTGGTTAAGAGTTGCTCAGGCAAAGGCGTGATGCTTCCCAAAAAGACCGTGAAGTTCCCGGCCGTAACCTGGACGTGCGGGTGAGTTTCTGACCAGAGCAACTCCCTAGCGGTTTGGGCATCATAGAAAGCAAACTTAAGATCAAAAAACCCTTCTTCGATCGGATTTCCTCCTTCATCAAATAAAGCGGCAGAGTAGGGAAGAGCCAGTGTGGATTGGTCTGGCTGTGCAACCTGGGCAACGCTTCTTCCCAACCAGGGAGAGAAGGCAACTGCAAAGAGTAGCAGTCCGCCAAGACCGAAAACAAATAACAAATGACTTTTTGTAAACATGGTTTCTCCTTTTTAGATTTTTACAAATTTCTTAAAGATACTCATTATCCTTCACCCGTTAACGGAAAAGCAGGGGCAAGAAGACCCAACTCTCCAGCAACCATCTTTAACACTGGCTATCTGTCGGATATTCTGCACAAAACGAGCGGATTGTTTGCTCAAGGCTGACTTCTCCCAACAGTCGTTGGTCATCAGAGCGATAAATGCGTAGCGTATGCAGGTGAGGAAGAAAAGGAATTACAACGCCAAAATCTGTTTCCGCCATCAGCTCGCCCCCTACCGGATAATAGCTTATATAGCGCGGATCGTTCAGAAAGAATGCGTAAAGTACATTCCCCAATCGATCAATCAGTTCCCAACGGTAATCCCCTCTTAATTGAAACCGCTCAGGGCTGTCGCCATATACCATGACAATTTCAGTTGATGGAATAGAAAAGCCATCATAATGAAAATACGCTACAATGGCCTTGGGCGAACTGTTTGCTTGCAACCCAAATAGACTTGCCGTAGCCTGATACTGGTTGACAATGTCCCACACCTGCCGCTCAGCGTCCGGCCCCCATTGGATAGAGCCCCCATCCATAACGGTATTTGATGGCTGAGACTTCCACCATCCCCCTTGGCAAGTGGTAAATTGAGCACAGCCCGCAGGTTTAGTGGAGTTTTTCTTACACGAATCTGCGCTATTAAAGATATTACAATATTTGCCGGAGCAAGCGTTATAGTCTGTAACACACTTCGGGGCATCATTGTACTCATCGGCTAACAAAAAAGCGGCATGACCCGCCTCGTGAACAAAAACCGCTTCTGCCGGTTCAAAGGAAAAGAAATTTCCTCGGGCAGAGTCACGACAAGAGGTCGTATGAGCCAGACTTCCTATTTGAACGTGAGGACAATGCTGTTGCCATTTCTCTGGCGCTGTCCAGGAGCAATTCCCTTCTGAAACGCCCAAACTTCCTTTTTGATTGACATACCAGAAATTGAAGCGCGAAATTGTCGTTGTGATAACATCCGCTTTAGAAAATTGGGCAATAGTTGCCAGAGCATCCTTCCGAAATGCAGCCGCATTGGCATAGTCATTGGTGAAAGAGATTAAGATGTCAAATTTGTCGCTCGCATTTCCATGCGTAAGGATTGGCAAGCAGGTACCCTGACAGGCGGGACACAGGCCGCCGCAATCCATCGCGACTTCGTTTTTGCCCCACCACCGATCATTACAATCACAATCATCTCCCAGTCCATCCTGATCGCGATCTTCTTGTTCCGGATTGATCTGCTGAGGACAATTGTCGCAGGCATCACCGCAGCGCGGATCCTTGAGCCATTTATTCTTTGCCCAATCAAAGAAGCCATAGATCGCCTTAACATCATTGCAATCCGAGTCGGTATCCTGCTGAGAGCTATTCGGCTTGTTCCAACAGTTATCACAAGCGTTGCCGCGCGAATCGCCATCATGGTTCGCCTGATCGGGATTTTCGACCAACACACAATTATCACAATGATTACCAATACCATCAATGTCAGCATCCTGTTGAATCGGGTTATAGATCTTCGGACAGTTATCGCAGACATTTCCAAAACCATCCGAGTCATCATCTTTTTGGTCAGGGTTGGTTACCAAGTAACAGTTATCACAGGCATTACCGAGTGAGTCTCCATCACTGTTCTCCTGATTTGGGTTATACGTTGAGGGACAGTTATCACACACGTCGCCAACGCTATCAAAATCCTGATCGGATTGATTGGCGTTAGCATGGTTAGGGCAGTTATCGCAAACGTCCCCCTTGCCATCGCTATCCGTATCCTTTTGATCGGGATTGTACGTTATCGGACAATTATCGTCTGCATCACAATGCCCGTCATGGTCTGCGTCGCGGCAGATACCGCAGACAAACGTGCACCCCCTTTGCCCATCATCATTCCAGTTTTCAACCCGATCGCACTCATTCTCTGTGCCGTGGTTGTTGTTCCCATTGTAACGTTTAATATCTGCTTCTCGGTTGCTGCAAGATACGTTTTCCTGGAGGTCGGAGTCATCCGAAAAATACAAAATGATCCCGTCACTGTTATAACCGCTGAAATTTCTGATGATTGCAGTAGCAATGGCCTCTTCAACCAGCAATCCAACATTGTTGTCCGTTAACTCGCTGCCGATCACAACCGTCTCGCTGGCAGAATCTACATAAATTCCCACGCTATAAAACGCGACTGAGCAGCCACGGATGTTGGCTTTACGAAAGTTGCCCACATAGATTCCTACGCCATCTTTGTCACTACCCACCAATCTGGCATTATTGCAGTCCAACGTGACATCATCCGCAGCAATGATCAGCACGCCATCACCCTCTGGATCTGGAAGATAATACGTCCCCGGACATAAAACGGTAGTATCGCTGATCCGTAAGTTTTGATCCGGTACTGTACAATCATCAAGGGCTTTCAGATGACCCTGTGCTGGTTGAAGCCATTGAGAAGCAAATTCAGATAGAGGAGTTTCTTGTCCTCGAGAGGAAGATAAACCCAAAGTGAGAGAAAACAAAGCCACTGTTAATACGTGCCAAAGAAAAGACAATTTCGGGTTCATGTTTCACCACTTCCCAGAAACATTTCCCATTTTGGTTATATGAGCCCTAGCCTTAAGATATCCATATAACCAGACTGTTCCTACTTCTTAGCCTCGTCGCTGTCCAAAGCCGAAAAGCTACGGATAAAACGTTCAATGAAAGCAAGCAGTTGTTCTTCGTCATAGAAAGTCAAGCCTTGACCGCTTTGAATATGCTCGATATGTCCCCGCCAGCCTCTCATCCGTTTGGTCTCCCGGTTCTGCCACTCCCACCAAAAACGGATGACAAAAGTGTTTTGCGGTTGTTCAATGGGTTTGGTCATGATTTCTCAGGTAAAGCCATCAAGACTGCCTGTTTCTACAAGCAGTCTATCAAACGGGTATCAAAAAAATCTCAAATGGCAAACTGCCTTCGGTTTAGGGGTCGCTGCTCACCGCCCTTACGTAGGTTGAGCGGTAATCCCCATCGGTGATCCAGGCGGCTTTGGCTGCCCAAATCTGCTCTGCCAGTCCATCCTGGACACTGGCTTCTCGTTGGCGATCGAGAGCTCGCAGGACAAAAGCCTGAGCTCGATGAACCTGTTCTCTGCCGATCCACCCCTCATCCTCACAGACAGCCAGCTCAGTAGCCCGTTGGGTGTGAAGAAGGGCTTCCTCAGCCTTTCCCTGGGCAAGATAAAGCAGCCCAAGCTCTACCTCTGCCCACATCTCGCCGGCGACAAATTGCAATTGCTGCGAGATTTTAACTGCCTCTGAGACATACCGTAGAGCCACCTCACCCTCTCCCAGCTTGCGATACAGCCGCCCAAGGGCAGCCAAACTTGCAGCAAGGTTGCCCAGGGATTGGCTATCGCGTGCGGTTTGCACCGCTTCGTCAAGGCAAACCTTTGCTTTCTCAAACTGCCCCTTGAATGTCTCAGTTAAACCGAGACCAATCAAAGCTTCAATCAATCGCCGCTGGTGACCAACCCGGCGCGCGGTTGCAATCGCCTTTTGAAACCATTGCTGGGCTGCGGAGACGGCTCCAAGATGGTAATAGGCAAAACCCATGCCTAATTGCGCGGCAATGCGGCCATGCTCGGTGCGTAGGGCCTCTTGTAAGGATAAAGAGCGCTGAAAGGCAAGCAGGGCAGCCTGATAATTGCCCCGTTTCAACTCCAACCCCCCAAGTTGATTCAGTCCATAGCCTTCGGCTGAATGGGCACCCATCCTTTGGGCCATTTGTAAATGCTCGTTGATGACTTGCTCTGCATCCTTCAGCTTCCCTATTTGCAGGTAGACCGCCCCAATATCCAATCCGGCCCAAACCATCCCGTTAAAGTCACCCAACGCCTGATGATCCCGATAAGCCTGTTGCTGATAACCCAGGGCAAGCTGATAATTTCCCTGATGGAAATGGACATAGCCGAGAATATGGATGATATGACGGCGAGTTTCACAATCATCCGCTGGGAGCAGACTAAGCGCTTCTTCAAGCGCCTGCAGGGCAGCACGTGGTTTCCCTAAAAAATAATTGGCAAAACCCAGTTGAGAGAGTAAATACCCCTGAGCTTTCAGGTCGGTCAGATCTTTCGCCAGAATGATTCCTTCCTGTGCCAGAGCAATAGCCTGCTCGTAGCAAGCATCTAAATTCAGATAGCTAGTCCGACTCATCAGAGAGCGGAGGCGTAAGCAGTTATTTTGTGTTCTGGTTGCCAGGTCACTCAGCGCGTTCAGGTCTTGATCACGTTTGTCTAGGTCGCCCTGAAGATAGTGGATTTCGGCGCGTTCGGCAAGCACTTTTGCATAGCGATCAGCGGTCTCCTGGCGAGAAGCATCGGGATCCAGAGTTTCAAGAAGTTCCATTGCCCGGTTGTGATGTCGCTCTGCTTCTTTCCAGGCAAACACAGTCGAGGCGCGCTGAGCTGCTAAATGGTGATAATAAAGGGCTTTCGGTAGATTCAGACCCAGATCAAAGTGAAACGCCAGGCATGCAGCCTGGAAGGACGGATCAGGGAGGATATTCTCCAGCGCTGCGCCGATCTGGCAATGTAAATGCCGCCGGCGGCGATGATGAATGGCGCGGTACGTTACTTCCTGCACAATTTGATGGATGAATTCATAATCCGCCTGAACTGTGCTGCTCCCCTCGCGCAAAAAACCCTTGCGCAGTAATTCATCAAATCCTTCTAAGGCTTGCTCTTCACTCAAATTGCTGGCAACTCGGACAAGATCAAAGTCAAAACTTCTACCTGCCACGGCTGAACAAGTTAGCAGAGTGCTTGCCAAGAGTGAGAGGCGTCTCAGGCGTGACTTAATCAGAGATTGGACATTTGACGCAATGGGAAATTCATCCTGGAATTTTTTTAACTCGGTACAGGCGCGTAAGGTCTCTAGGGTATAAAAAGCATTGCCTGCTGTGTACGCGTATAACTGTTCGATCCATTCAGGATCAGTCTCAACCAACTTCATGCGTTGCAGTAATTCCACAATGGCTTCTTTGGATAATCGTTCTAATTGAATCAATCGGGCAAATCCATTGCGGACAAGCCCCGTGATCAGTTCTTCCAGTTTACCTGCTCGCTCGATCTCTTCGGGTCGAAACGTACCGATCAGCAACACCGGCAGAGCGTTAAGTTGCCGGGCGATAAAGTGGAAGGCAGCCAAAGTCGTCTCGGCTGCCCAATGCAAATCCTCGATCACCATCAACAGAGGTTGACGTTTGACAAAATGGCGAAGACAAGCAACCGTCGCATGAAACAGGACGGCTTGCTGTTCGGGTTGCATTTGGCCTGAAGAAAACTCGCTTTTGGTGTGGTAAAGTTCAATCTCCGGCAACAGGCGGGCGAGCTCTCTGCGTTCCCATTGAGGCATCTCTCGACAAGCGGTCGGTT
The DNA here is from genome assembly GCA_034434515.1 of Anaerolineales bacterium. Classification (GTDB taxonomy): domain Bacteria; phylum Chloroflexota; class Anaerolineae; order Anaerolineales; family UBA4823; genus NAK19. The sequence goes on from DAOTZA010000047.1 coordinate 29,539, forward strand.
CTTCGGCCAAAAGCGCCAGTCCAATCTCGCGAATCGGCTGTAGAGGCAGGTCACGTTCCGGTTCATAACAACTGCCAATGGTTGCAAAACCACCATTCCAGCGAATAAAAGCGGCAAGCTCTTCAACCAGACGGGTTTTTCCGATACCTGCTTCTCCTGCTAGAAAGATGGTATTCCCCCGACCCTGCAACGCCTCTCCCCAGAGCTCTGCTAACGATTTCATCTCCTTCGCCCGCCCCACAAAAGGTGAGCGCTCGAGGTTCCCTGGACGAAGATTTGCCATCGGTTGAAATGGTTCAGTTTCCTGAGGGGGTTGATAGAGTGCTCCAAGGATATCTTTCGCCTGCTTAATCATTTCAGGGGATGGAGGAAGGTGAAGCTCATGCAGACGAATTTCACAACAACGTTGCCACTGGCGGCGCGCACCAAATGCATCCCCTTGCTTCATGTAAGCTTGCATGGCTGCTAGATGAACCTCTTCAGTAAGCGGATCGCGCTCCAGATAGGCGTGAGCGTAGGTCAAAACAGCCGTGGCGCTGCCGTGGCTATGATGCCAGCTAACCAATCGTCTCAATGTGTGTAGATAGAGTGACTCCAGGCGATAGCGTTCATCGAGGCACCAATCATCGTAAAAGCCTTCCAATAAATCCCCGCGATATAGCTCAATGGCTCTTTCTAGATGAGCAACCACGCTGAAGTCAGAATCCGCTGGTTCGATCTTCGCTTGACTTAATTGTCCCTCAAACTCCGCCACGTCCAACCAGAAAGGGGTGAGTGGGTTTAATTGCACGGTATCCACATCCGATAAGAGAAACGCGTCCCCAAATTGTTTGCGGATGCGCCAAAGCGCAGTAGATAACGAATGATGGGCACGAACTTCATCACAATCGCCCCAAAAGAGGGCAGCCAGTTTTTGGCGAGGATGACTTTGATAGCGGTAGATCAGCAAGTACGCCAGCAGCGATTGGGTTTTTTGGGTGGCAAGCGGCGCAAGGAGATCACAGCCGCGCCAAACCTCTTGGCGGCCAAATAAATAAAACTTCAGAAGAGGGAGAGCAGATGTCTCTTGGGTCATTCCACTTCCCGATAATCCTTGGCGGTTCCGGTTTGTTTGCTGTAGTTCAGTGCAGTGAGTTTGTTGAATGGGTTAGACAATCGTATAGCAAAAGATTGAGCAGGGTTGGAGAGACCTTCGGGGACCAATTCCAGTATAACCGAAAATCCGTTTTTAGGGCAGCTTTGGGAAAGGCCTTTCTCCCAGAGTATAATTCGGCTGATTTTCGTTTCGCAATTCCCATAAGAAAGGATTTGTCTATGCCTAAAGCTCTGGTGGAATGTGTTCCCAATTTTTCCGAAGCCCGCCGGCCCCGCGTGGTCGAGGCAATTATGGGGGCAGTGCAAAGCGTGCCGGGGGTGATTCTGCTCGACCGCCATTCGGACTTAGACCACAACCGCACGGTTTTGACTTTTGTCGGTGAACCGCAACCGATTGCTGAAGCCGCCTTCCGCGCCATTGCAACTGCTGCGGAATTGATTGACTTGAACCAACACCGCGGCGAGCATCCCCGTATCGGTGCAACCGATGTGGTGCCGTTTGTGCCGATTCGAGGTGTGACCATGCAAGAATGCGTTGAGCTAGCCCGTCAATTGGGTAAACGGGTCGGGGAGGAACTGGGCATCCCGGTTTATCTCTACGAAGAAGCAGCTACCCGGCCGGAACGCAAAAACCTGGAAAACCTGCGCCGGGGGGAGTACGAGGGACTCAAGGTAGAAATCGAAACCAATCCAGATCGCCAACCAGATTTCGGGCCTGCCCGGTTGGGCAGCGCCGGAGCAACGGTGATCGGCGCCCGCCCATTTCTCATCGCCTATAACATTTACCTGACCACAGATGATGTATCGATTGCCAAGAAGATCGCTAAAGTAATTCGTCACTCCTCGGGCGGATTGCGTTATGTCAAGGCACTGGGCTTGTTGGTCGAGGGTCGCGCCCAGGTTTCAATGAACCTGACCGATTTTCATCAAACGGCGATTCACACCGTGCAGGAACTAGTGCGTCGGGAAGCCGCCCGCTATGGGGTAGCCATCCATCACAGCGAGCTGGTCGGTTTGATTCCGCAAGAGGCACTGGTCGACAGCGCCGTGTGGTATTTACAACTAGACCAATTTGAACCAGGACAAATCCTAGAACGCCGTTTAGAAGCAGCTTTAGCCGAACAAAAACCATTTGAAGGAGGCTATGCCTTTTTAGACGAGCTGGCAGCCGCCACGCCAACGCCGGGTGGTGGGTCGGCTTCGGCCTATAGCGCCGCAGCGGCTGCTGCTCTGGTTGGGATGGTTGCCCGCCTGACCCTGGGGAAAAAGAAATACGCCGAGGTCGAAGAGCGAATGCAAGCGATTGCTCAACAGGCTGATGCCTTATGTCAAAAGATGAAGACTGCCGTCGTGCGAGATGCCCAGGCCTTTGAAGCAGTGATGAGCGCTATGCGGATGCCCAAGGAGACCACTGAAGAACAACAGGCGCGCCGGGAGGCTTTGCAGGCCGCAACCGTGCAGGCTGCCAGCGTGCCATTGGAAGTAGCGCAAGGGGCTGTTGAAGCCTTGCAGTTGGCGGCCGAAGTGGTTGCCAGGGGAAATCTCAATGCCATCAGCGATGGTGGTTCCGCAGCGGCTCAGGCACAAGCGGCTTTGCGCGGCGCAGCTTTGAATGTGCGCACAAACCTGCAAGGTTTGATAGATGCCGCCATGGTTGAAAAGCTGTTGGGCGAACTGGAAAAGCTGGAAACACAGGCAAACGCTTTATGGCAGCAGGTTCAGGAAAGTCTGAAGCAACGCGCCAATTTAGCTATTGGCTGAGGTTGGTTTGGGTAATGGGGTTGTGGGTGGGATGTACCCTCACCTCCAACCCCTCTCCCACGGGGAGAGGGGAGAAACCCTCACCCCCAGCCCCTCTCCCACAAGAGGAGAGGGGAGAAGTTTTCACCCCCAACCTTTCTCCCACGGGGAGAGGGGGGATGTCCCTCACCCCCAGCCCCTCTCCCATGAGGAGTGGGGAGAAACCCTCACCCCCAGCCCCTCTCCCACCAGGGGAGAGGGGAGAAGCTTTCACCCCCGACCTTTCTCCCACGGGGAGAGGGGGGATGACCCTCACCCCCAGCCCATCTCCCACGGGGAGAGGGGAGCATGCCCTCACCCCCAACCCCTCTCCCACCGGGAGAGGGGAGCATGCCCTCACCCCTACCCCCTCTCCCACCGGGAGAGGGGAGAATGCCCTCACCCCT
>DAOTZA010000048.1:0-10016 GCA_034434515.1 Anaerolineales bacterium
GTCAGCCATCCCCTGCGCCACAATCAAGAAGCCCTGGAGAAATTGCTCTTCATGGCTGAAAAAGGCTTACCCACAACGTATACACCAGTTGTTCTGCGTGGAGCAACCGGCCCGGTAACCGCCGCTGGAGCAATTGCTCTGGCTAACGCCGGCGAACTGGCTGGATTGGTCATTGCCCAGCTCCAGCGTGAAGGCGCTCCGCTGATCCTGACCGGCGGAGTGAACGATATGTTCGATATGCGTTCAACCATTGATTGCTATGCCGACCCCACCAACCGAGTAATGCTGGTTGAAGTGGCTCACCGTTATGGACTGCCCATCTTTGGCTTGACCGGCTGCAGCGACTCGAAACTGCCGGACGAACAGGCTGCAGCCGAAGCCGCCTTTTCAATCATATTGGAGACCCTGGCCGGCGCCCAACTTGCCCACGACGTGGGTTATTTAGACAGCGGCATGACCAATTCCATTGAACAGATTGTCATTTGTGATGAATTAATTGCCTACGTCAAGCAATTCATGAAAGGCCTGGAAGTAACCGATGAAACCCTCGCCCTGGATGTGATCGAAAAAATTGGTCCGGATGGAGATTTTTTGGGCAACCCGCACACCCGCAAGTACTTCAAAGAGGACTGGTATCCAACCTTATTCGATCGGCATAATTACGATGGCTGGGTAGCTGCCGGGGCGAAGACCCTGCGCCAACGTGCCAGAGAAAAGGCTCTGCAGATTTTAGAAACTCATCGCCCGGAACCCTTGCCCCTGGAGGTGCAAAAACGACTTGATCAGATTGTGGAGGAAGCCCATTAAGGCCAAACGATAACCTTAGGGAATTTATGGAGTGCTGAAGCCGTGCTTCAGTGGGTTGCAGGAGCAAGATTAATTGCGGAAATTACGCTTCAGCACTCCAAGAACACTCCGAATTCTTATAAACTTCTAATTCCCCAGACACATTTTTATTATAAAATAGAAAATAATTATGTTTAGCATAGAAAGAGGTGTGAAATGGTTGAGTTTAAGGACAAAGTAGCCCTGGTTACCGGAGCGGGGTCTGGAATTGGTCGATCGGTTGCCCAGTTGTACGCTCAAAATGGTGCCAAAGTCGTTGTATCGGATGTTAACGATGAAGGCGGCCATGAAACCGTTCGCTTGATCAAAGAAGCTGGCGGGGAAGCGGCCTACTACCGAGCAGACGTTGCCAACCCGAACGACTGTGAGGCGCTGGTTCAATTTGCGCTTAACCAATACGGGCGGCTTGACTTTGCTTGCAATAACGCCGGTATTGGTGGCGAGTCCAACCCAACCGGCAGCTACAGTATCGAAGGCTGGAATCAGGTGATCAACATCAATTTGAACGGCGTATTCTATTGTATGCGCTACGAAATTCCGGCCATGTTACAAAATGGCGGCGGCTCCATCGTAAACATTGCCTCGATCTTAGGGCAAGTGGGTTTCGCTAATGCCCCGGCCTATGTGGCCGCCAAACATGGTGTGGTTGGTTTAACCCGCAACGCTGCCATTGAATATGCCAAGAGCAATATCCGCGTCAACAGCATTGGTCCCGCCTTTATCAAAACGCCGTTGCTCTCGGTGTTAGAAAGCGACGAGAATCTGATGAATATGATTATCGCGCTACACCCCATCGGGCGTTTGGGCAAGCCCGAAGAGGTTGCCGAGCTGGTGATGTGGCTTAGTTCGGAGAAAGCCTCCTTTGTAACTGGCTCTTACTACGCCGTGGATGGCGGTTATCTCGCCCAGTAAAGATGGTTTAGCAGACGCGCTCTCGGCCGCTTGGGGAGCGCGTCTCGCTTTCCTAACAGGAAGCGACACCATCCTTATTACATATTCCCCAATTGTCGCCTGGATGTATAATTAGATCCAGATAAAGCGCATTCACCAAAGAAAAAACCTCCACGATAGAAGGACACCCTTCAGCAACCCATGCCGAAACAGCGCACTCAATTTGTTTGTCAACAATGCGGGCGCATTTCTCCCCGCGAAATGGGACGTTGCCCGCAATGTGGGGCATGGAATAGCTTTGTCGAAGAAGTCCTCGCGCCTCCGCAGAGCGAGACAAAACGTCTGAAAGGGTTATCAGCCAGTTCCTCAACTCCGCGGCGGCTGATGGACATTGACGCCCTACATGAAGATCGCCTCCCCTTGCCAATCGGCGAGTTTGGGCGCGTCTTGGGCGGTGGCCTTGTGCCCGGATCCATCATTCTCATTGGGGGCGATCCCGGCATCGGCAAATCCACGCTCCTGCTCCAGGTCGCTTTAGAGATGGCGCAGCAAGGGGTTGTCCTGTATGTTTCTGGGGAAGAGTCGGAGCGGCAGATTCGGATGCGCGCCCAACGCTTGCTGGCAAACGGTTGCGATGGAGAGAAAGTCAGGGAGAAGTCCACCCCGCAGACCCTGTATCTGGTCACCGAGACGCAATTGCCACAGATTCTGGAGCATGTTGCCGCTCTTCAGCCGCGCCTGGTCATCGTTGATTCGATTCAAACCACCTATTTGCCTGAACTCGAATCCACAGCCGGCTCGGTTTCCCAGGTGCGAGAATGCGCTTCGCGCCTGCGCGAGCTGGCAAAAACTTCGGGCATCAGTGTCTTTCTGATCGGGCATGTCACCAAAGAAGGAACCATCGCTGGTCCCCGCGTGCTGGAACACATTGTCGACACAGTGCTGTATCTAGAAGGTGATCGCTTTCAATCCTATCGCTTATTGCGTTCGGTTAAGAATCGCTTCGGGGCGACTTCCGAAGTGGGCGTTTTCGAGATGGGTGAAAGAGGGTTGATTGAAGTGCCTAATCCCTCGCAAGCCTTCCTTGCCGAGCGGGTTGTCAACGCTCCTGGCTCGGCCATTGCAGTGACGATGGAAGGCACCCGGCCACTCTTAGTCGAAATCCAGGGGTTAACCAGCCCAACTCCATTTGGCAACCCGCGCCGGACGGCCAATGGCGTGGACATTAATCGCTTGCTCTTAATTTGCGCCGTGCTGACGCGGCGCTTAGGCTTGCGTCTGGGTGAGCAGGACATTTTTGTCAACGTGATCGGTGGGTTAAGCGTAGAAGAACCCGCTGCCGACCTTGCCATTGCGGCTGCGATAGCCTCTTCTTATAAAAACCGCCCCTTGCGCGCCGATCTCGTTCTGATTGGCGAAGTGGGGTTATCGGGCGAGTTGCGTCTGGTAGGACAGATCGCTGCCCGTTTGCGCGAAGCTGCTGCGTTGGGGTTTCAAGCTGCTATTGTGCCGCGCCGCTTGGGGCGCAGTGAAGTGTACCCAGGCAACATTGAGATCATCGAAGCTCGTTCGCTCAAACAGGCTTTAGCCGTCGCTCTGGTAGGGGAAGAACGGGCAACTCCCTAAGCAGTCTTCAGATCCGCTTCAGCCAGTCGGGCTACCGAAACCACCCGATCGCCGCTTTGGAGCTTGATGAGCATATTGCCCCGCGCAGCCCGTCCCAGGGTTGGCACATCGGCTATTTTGGTGCGCAACACCACCCCATTGGCAGAGATTATTGTCAATTGATCATTGGGTTGGACCACCCGAGCGGCCGCAATTAACCCCGTCTTCTCCAAAGAACCCTGGGCAAGGGTGCGCACCCCTTTAACCGCTCGACCGGTGGTGGAGTATTCGCTTAATGGCGTTCGTTTACCAAACCCTTTTTCGGTGATCACAAACAATTCGCCATCTGCTTCGACCACTTCCATGCTGGCAACATGGTCGCCAGCCATGAGCTTGATTCCGCTCACCCCGCCGGCAGCGCGTCCCTGTGGACGTACTTCTTGTTCAGAAAAGCGCAAAGCCTGCCCTTTTTCGGTAACCAAGATCAACTCTCGATCGCCTTGAGTCAAGCGCGCCCAACCCAACTCATCCCCTTCTTCGAGATGCAGGGCAATAATGCCCGACGGCCGCACATTGACGAATTCACCTAACGGCATCCGCTTGATCTTCCCATTGCGCGTGGCAAGACAGAGAAAACGGGCCGCTTCAAACTGGGGCACGGCTACCACGGCCGTGATGGTCTCTCCAGCCTCCAGTCCGATCACATTCACCAGAGAAATACCGCGCGCCTGGCGCTCAGAATCGGGGATTTGATACGCCTTTTCCGAGTAGACCTTGCCGCGATTCGAGAAAAAGAGCAGGGTGTCTAAGGTACGGGCCGGCAAAATGACCAGCACCTCATCTTCCTCTTTGGTAGCATGGCCGGCAACGCCTCGCCCGCCACGGCCTTGTGGCCGAAAGGCTTTCACACTGGTGCGTTTGATGTAACCTCGTTCGGTCAGGCTGATTAAGATCGCTTCATCAGGGATCAGATCTTGTTCGGCAAAGTCTTCGCTGGCATCCACAGCAATATGGGTACGTCGCTGGTCAGCATATTTTTGTGCCAGGTCATTTAATTCCTCGCGGATCACCTGCAAAATTTTGGCTGGATTCGCCAACAGGTCTTCCAGGTAGGCAATGCGCTCCAAGGTCTGCCGTTGCTCTTCCTCAATTTTTTGTCTTTCAAGGGCCGCCAGGCGGCGCAGTTGCAGGTCTAGAATGGCTTGCGCCTGCCGTTCGCTAAGCTTAAAGCGCTTGATCAGGCGCTCTTTCGCCTTCTCTGCATCCGGCGATTGACGAATGGTTTGAATGACCTCATCGAGGTTGGCAAGGGCAATTAACAAACCTTCCAGGATATGTGCCCGCGCCCGCGCTTTATCCAGTTCGAACTGCGAGCGACGGGTGATCACCGTTTGGCGGTGTTCGATAAAAACCTGTAAAGCGCGCTTGAGCGTTAACAAACGCGGTTCACCCTCAACCAAAGCGAGCATCTGCACGCCAAAGGTGGATTGGAGAGGCGTATATTTATAGAGTTGATTGAGAATTTTGCGCGGTTGCGCGCCACGTTTCAATTCGATGACAATGCTCATGCCGCGCCGATCCGATTCATCGCGCAGATCGCTGATGTCATCCAGTTTTCCTTCTCGCACCAGTTCGGCAATGCGTTCGATCAGGGTAGTTTTATTTAACTGGTATGGGATTTCGGTAATCACAATTCGATGGCGATCTTTACCGTTTTCCTCAATGTGGGCTTTGCCGCGCAAAACGATGCGACCACGTCCGGTTGTGTAGGCCTGGCGAATACCCTCACTGCCAACAATGACCCCTCCAGTCGGAAAATCGGGACCCGGCATCAGGCGCAACAGGTCATCAATGTTAACCTCTTCGATCTGATCATAGCGATCGATCAGGTAATTGATGGCAGATACCAGTTCCCCCAGATGATGCGGTGGGATATTGGTCGCCATCCCAACAGCAATTCCTGAGGAACCGTTCAAGAGCAAGTTGGGCAGTTTGGCAGGTAGAACGGCGGGTTCCTTTAGGGAGCCATCAAAATTATCGATAAAATCCACGGTATTGGCATCCAGATCAGCAAGCAATTCCTCCGCCATTGGGGATAGACGAGCTTCGGTATAGCGCATGGCCGCCGGGGCGTCACCATCAATTGAACCAAAGTTCCCCTGACCATCTACCAGGGGATAACGCATCGAAAAATCTTGCGCCAGGCGCGCCATGGCATCATAGACAGCCGCATCGCCATGCGGATGATATTTCCCTAAAACTTCACCGACAATGCGAGCCGATTTTTTATACGGCGCATTCGAGCGTAAGCCCAACTCATCCATAGCGTAGAGAATGCGCCGATGAACCGGTTTCAAGCCATCACGCGCATCAGGCAAAGCCCGAGCCACAATCACGCTCATGGCATAATCTAGATACGCAGCGCGCATCTGTCCGTCAATATCGACTGTTTGTACCAATCCAACTTCCATAACCTTTGAACCCTTTTCTGAAAGCAAAAGATCGCAATTACCTACTATAGGCTCTACTTGGCATGGCAGACCGTCCACGAATAGTTTACGAGTGCACGAATAGCGCTGTTATTCGTTTATTCGTGATCCATTCGTGGACGGTTTTCTCAGCAAATTACAACATCCTTGCGATTGTAGTTGTTGCAAAAGATCAAACGTAAAAATTTCAAGGACGATCCACACCTGCAAACCTAGTGTGTTCAAGCTCCGGCATAAAGTAGAGCGGAACGAATTCCGCTCTATGCAAATTATACCGCGAAAGGAAACCGCCTTCGAGTCCCAGAATAGCTCACGGATGGACTCGGATGCAACGGATCGTCACGGATTTGCTATCCGTGGTCATCCGTCTGATCCTTGTTGATTTGTGTCCCATAGCCATTGCTCTGTGGGTTTCCCAACAGTTGGCTTTAAAGCCGTTGAGCGGTCCCTTTCTGTGGGACCGCTCAACGGCAACGAAAGGAGGAAGGAGAGACGGCAACGAGCTAGGCAGCTCGCTACTTCCTTTGGAGATATTGATGAATTCCCGCCGCAGCTTTGCGGCCGGCGACCATGGCAGTTACCACCAAATCGGGTCCGGTGACATCATCGCCGCCAGCAAATACGCCGGGTCGGGTGGTTGCGCCAGTCTCTTTATCCACAACGATCAAGCCCCAATTATGGGTTTCCAAACCCGGTGTGGTTTCACCAATAATCGGATCAGGCCAATAGCCAAGGGCAAGAATAGCGGTATCTGCTTCTACAATGAAGTTACTTCCTTCGATTGGCACCGGTTTGCGGCGTCCCTTAGCATCCGGTTCGCCGAGTTGCATGCGGATGCATTCAATTTGAGCCAGGCGACCGTCTGCTCCTGGGATAAAGCGCACCGGCTGCGTCAGGAAGTGGTAAACAGCACCTTCCTCTTTGGCTAATTCTCGGTCGTGGCGTCCACCAGGCATTTCTCGTTCGGTACGGCGGTAGAGGCAAAAGACTTCCTCTGCCCCCATGCGCAAGGCTGTGCGCAGACAATCTGAAGCAGTATCCCCACCCCCGATCACAGCCACTCTGCGTCCAATGGTCGGCCGTTCGCGCAGGTGTTCGGGTAGGAGTTCTAAATCCACATTGGCTCGCGCCAGAAACTCCGTAGCTTTATAGACTCCCGGTAAATCTTCGCCCGGCACCTCCATTGGTGCATCAATTTGGGTGCCAACGCCGATGAAAACAGCATCGAATCCTTCGGCAAATAGATCATCAATCGTTTTGTCTTTTCCAATATAGGTATTGCCAACGAATTTAACCCCCGCTCGTTCGTAATCGCTCCAGCGGGCAAAGACGAGCTCTTTGGACAGTTTGAAATTAGGAATGCCATAAACCAGCAAACCGCCCGGCGCGGGGTTCTTATCAAAAATGGTGACCTCATGACCGCGCTGCACCAGTTGTTCTGCGCAAGCCAGGCCAGCCGGACCTGCCCCCACCACAGCAACTCGCTTGCCGGTCGATGCACCAAGCGGAATATCCACTCCGACCGTCTTGCGTTCATAACAAGCAACAAAAGCTTCCAATGCGCCAGTTAAGACGGGTTCCCCATATTTATTGCGCACACAAGAGTTCTGACATAATTGCTCATGAGGGCAAACGCGCCCACAAATTTCAGGGAAGGAGCTGGTCTGACGGTAGATTTTTGCCGCCTCTAAAAATTGCCCTTGCTCGATCAGCCACATCGCCGAAGGGATGTCGTTATGGGCCGGGCAAGCGGTTACACAGGCAGCGGGATCCGGACAATGGACGCACCGCGATGCCTCGAACATGGCTCGTTCCGGGGTCAAGGGGATTAAGACGTCATCAAAATCGCAAATCCGCTCTCGCGGATCGCGTTGTTCCAACTCCTCAGAGGGGATATGGGCGCGAAACTTACGATCAATCGCCAGGAAATCACTTGGAATAGCTTGCATGATTAACATCTCTCCTTTCTACCATTGTTGCTTCGTGATATGATACTAACGATAAAAGAGGTTTAATTTCAGTCATGGATGTCATGAATTTTAATGAAACCTGTCACACCCCTATTCGCCGAGGAACGCCTCGGTTTAAGACATTTGTCAGAAAAAAATTAAGGTTATTATGCGTGCGGATTAAGACAAACGAGCATACAGAAGCCTCAGTTCGGCCGCCCAAACCTCGCTTGCAAAAACCAGGGGGATATTTCAGCGGTATCCATCAGATTCAGAAAAGGTTAAGTGCGGAGCAATATCCCCAGCGCATCGCTTTCCTGCAAGCAAACAGAATGTCACTCTCTCATGTCTCCCTCACCAACCCTGGCGCTGAAGATTACCCGCTTTCTAAAGCTCGAACCTCACAAAGGACGCCAAAGCCAACCCTGGTCATTTGTGGGGCGGGCATTGCCGGGGTCAGCGCGGCCTATTTTCTCTCGCAACTCTGGAAAGGTGACCTTTTTCTCGTTGATGAGAATCCGCCGCTCTCTTTTACCTCGGATCGTTCTTCGGAATGTTATCGCAACTGGTGGTCTGACGCTGCCATGCTCGCCCTGATGAACCGCAGCATTGACCTGATGGAAAGTCTTGCCCGACAAACCCAAAATGCCTTTCATCTGAATCGACGAGGGTATCTTTACCTGACCGCTCAAAGCAACCGGGTAGAAGAGATGATCGGCGAGGCTGAACGGATCGCTTGCCAAGGGGCGGGGGATCTGCGCATTCATGAGGAAAACAGCAAAACCTATCAACCAGCGGAAACTCCCAAACTGGATGGAGCTGATTTGCTTCTCGGCAACGCCCTCATTCGACAACATTTTCCTTACATTACCGAAAAAGCGGTGGCTGCCCTTCACGTGCGCCGCGCCGGCTGGCTTTCTGCTCAGCAATTGGGCATGATCCTTTTGCAAAAAGCTCAACAGAATGGTGTTCGCTTTCGACGGGCGCGCTTAATCGACATCGAAGTGATTGCCGGTCGAGTTCGGAGGGCACGCCTGAATAACGGCGAAAGCATCGCGTGTGATATTTTTGTCAATGCTGCTGGACCCTATCTTAAAGAGATAGGAAGACTGCTTGAGGTTGACCTTCCGGTAGAGAATGAATTGCATCTGAAGATGAGCCTGCGCGATCATTTGCGAGTCATTGGACGCAACGCTCCCCTGCTGATCTGGAGCGACCCTCAGGAATTGGAGTGGAGCATGGAGGAGCGCGAATTCCTGAGGGCTGACCCTCAAACGCGAGCGTTGCTCTCGACTTTACCGCCTGGTGCTCATGTCCGCCCAGAAGGAAGGGGTGAAAGCCAAATGGTGCTCATGTTATGGGATTATCAGGCACGTCCCTCTCCAGCAGTCGTCTGGCCGCCTATGGAAGATCCTCTATTTGCCGAGGTCGTCTTACGAGGTTTGATGACAATGCTGCCCGGTTTAAGGGCTTATGGCAAAAAGATGCCTCGGCCGCAGTTGGATGGTGGCTACTACACGCATACACCCGACAACCGACCGCTCATCGGTGCCTTGTCGATCGAAGGTGCGTACGTCTTGGGAGCCCTCTCCGGATTTGGCATCATGGCAGCCTGCGCTGCTGCTGAGCTCTTAGCCGCCCAGATTCTGGATAAACCGCTACCCACCTATGCGGGCGAATTCACTCCGCAACGATATCAAGATGCCGCATACGTTGCTCGCTTTGTGAATGACGCACCTTTCGGTCAGTTATAGGAGGTAGAGAGAGACCCTCACCCCCTACCCCTCTCCCAGGGCGGGAGAGGGGAGAGTACCCTCACCCCCAGCCCCTCTCCCAGGACGGGAGAGGGGAGAGTACCCTCACCCACAGCCCCTCTCCCATGGCGGGAGAGGGGAGATGACCCTCACCCCCAGCCCCTCTCCCAGGGCGGGAGAGGGGAAATGACCCTCACCCACAGCCCCTCTCCCAGGACGGGAGAGGGGAGAAGACCCTCACCCCCGGCCCTTTTCCCAAAGCGGGAGAGGGGAGAAAGATTCCCTCTCCCTTAGGGAGAGGGCTAGGGTGAGGGATATGGGCGAGGGGAGATGACCCTCACCCCAAGCCCCTCTCCCAGAGCGGGAGAGGGGAGACACCCTCACCCTCAGCCCCTCTCCCATGGCGGGAGAGGGGAGATGACCCACACCCCCAGCCCCACTCCCAATGCGGGAGAGGGGAGCAGACCCACACCCCCAGGAGA
>DAOTZA010000049.1:0-17255 GCA_034434515.1 Anaerolineales bacterium
CCTCGCCCTGCAACCGAAGGGAGGAACGGGAGGCAGCGGCGTTTCCGCCGGCTACCCGGTAAGACGGGGGTTGCCCGCCTTACGGTCCTGCTGCCATGCGGCCCAAGCCGTTTAGGCAGTCAGGCTTCGGAGAGATAGTGGAATTATACCAGAGCATGGAAAAGTAACCTCTCTGTGTTCTTTGTCAACTCTGTGGTGGCTATGTTTTATTTTCTTCACCACTGAGAACACAGAGAGCACGGAGAATTTGTTCATTTAGGTGCTTGTTGTGGTTTGGGTTGGTAAGAGACTGATCAGAAAACACCCTGGCGGGGACTTGTGATACCCCGCCAGGGCGATTTTCTCGTTATTGAGGAGCGCCGGAGCCTAGGCGGCAGATGCCCGCCCCGCAACCTCTCTCAGCCTCAGTTGCGCAAGGTCAGTGGCAGGAAGAGGCGGTTGTGCAGGAACAGCCACACCTCGCCACCGTTCGCCCAATTGCTGGTGGCAATGAAGAGGCGGTTGTTGAAGACAGCTGTAGTATTATCCCAATAGCCAAAGTCGTTGTTGCTGTCGCCAAAACCTGCAAATCCTACCTGCTCCCATTGCGTGCCGTCAGCAGTCCGCCAGACTTCTAAACCTTCAGGATTGGATACGCGAGCATAGAGATGATCCATAAACACCCACAGGGAATCTATGGTGTTGTTCTGCGGCTTGCCAAAGCCATCTGCCACAACTTGACTCCAGTCGCTCGCCTCATCGCAGGCTGACGTAGCTGAACAACGCCAGATCTGACCTGGCTCATAGTTTCTTGTATTTGGATTCCAGATACCAAGCCCGGCATAGAGATGACCATTGAAGCCAGCTAAAGATCCTACGGCAAAGCAATTTGCGTTGCCAAACCCGTCCGTGACCACTCTAATCCAGGTCGACCCGTCAGTGGTACGCCAAACCTCGCAGCCAGTAGGTTGTTCTGTATTCTCATCAAAGCTATAGCTCCCAGCATAGAGGGCGCCATCGAAAACTTCCATCGTCAGACCCGCTGTGTTACTCGGGTCACCCAGACCATTACTGACCACCCGAGTCCAATCCCCGCTGTTTCCTGTGCTTGAACGCCAGATCTCGGCGCCATGAGTGGTAGTGTAACTCCAGGTGGTTGCGTAAATGTGGCCATCGAAGACTGCCAGGCTCATTACTTCTCCGTTGTAACGGTCTCCAAAACCACCCTGCATCACCGGCTCCCAGTTTGTGCCGTTATTGCTGCGCCAAATCTCTCCGCCGGTGTCTGTAAAGGGCGGGTTAGGCGTACTGTTCCATACGGCGGCATAAAGCTTGCCATCAAACTCCACCAGATGATTGATCCCGATATTGTATTGGACGCCAAAGCCGTTGTCCATAACCGATGTCCAATTTCCGGTTTGATCCATTCGCCAAATTTGGGCGCCGTATTGTTTGAAAGCATAAGTTCCGGCATAGAGCTGGTTGCCGAAGACACCCAGGGCACCGACGAGGTTACGCGGATGCCCAAACCCGTTGATATTGACCTGCTTCCAGCCCGGCACGCCCGGGGCATACTTCTGGATGCGGTGGTTGTTGTGGATTTCGGTCGTGTACACGCTGTCATCCGGCCCAATGGCGATACCCATTACATTGCTGAATTGACTTGAATTGCTGCCGCCCGAACCGCCAATGGTGGTCAGGTAGGCATTGCCGTTGGCAAAGTTGTCAAACACCTGCACGCGGCTGTTCCCCGAATCCACCACGTAGAGCCGCCCCTGGCTGTCCACTGCCACCTTGTGCGGACCCCAATCGTCGAAGTGACTGAAATCCCGGCCGCTGCCACCGCCACCGATGGTGCGCACATATTGTCGATTGCTGTCGAAGACCTGAATGCGGTCGTTGCCCTCATCAGAGACGTAAATATAACCGTTTCGATCGACGGCGACATCAGAAGGCCCATCGAAATGAGCATTGTCAGAGCCGGCCTCACCGGTCTTGCCTAAGGTGGCAATGTAGGTGAGCTGGTTGTTGTAAATCTGAACGCGGTGGTTGTATCGGTCGGCAACGTAGATGTTTCCATTGCGGTCAATGCCTATCCCGGTTGGAACAGCGAACTCGTCATTGGTGTCGCCATAGCCGCCAAACCCGCCTGCATAACTGCCGTCCGGATTAAAGATTTGCAGGCGGTGGTTGCCGCCGATTCTCATTGTACTCCCCCACGATTCAACGGTGTAAATGCGCCCGTCTGGAGCGACAGCCACGTCCATTAGGTAGGTAAAGTGAGCATTGTCTTTTCCAGGTTGGCCGGCTTCCCCGACCGTCCACTGCGGCACACCGGCGGCGTTCAGTTTCACCAGGCGGCAACCGTATCCTTCAGCAATGTAGATGCTTCCATCCGGAGCGACTGCCACCCCTTCTGGATAGTAGAAACGGTCTTTGGCAGCCTGATAAGACACGCCGGTGGTGCCGTAGGTGCGCTGGTAGACGCGGCTGCTATTGTACTGCTGCACGCGCTTATTGGCGTAGTCGGCTACATAGATATTACCGGCAGCATCTACCGCTACGTCGGTGGGGTACTTGAATTGATTGTTGCCTGAACCTTGCGTGCCGCCAATAGTGGCAACGTAAGCCAGCGTGTTGCGATTGAAAACCTGCACGCGGTGGTTCTCGGTATCGGCGACATAGATAAAGTTTGCATCCACCGCAACCCCCTGCGGGGTGTCAAATTGATTGTTCCCAGAACCGGCTGAACCGGTCGTACCCAGCGTGGCAGCATACGATGGCGCAGGCGGATTGGAGATGTTGAAGATCTGGATGCGGTGGTTTTCAGCGTCGGCTACATAGAGCAGATTGCCGTAGATGGCGATATGGCGTGGCCAGCACAGTTGGTTATTACCTGTGCCGCATGGCTGTCCGCCGATAGTGGCAAGGTGAGTGCCGCTGCTATTGAAGATCTGCACGCGGTTGTTGCCGTAGTCGCTGCCCCAGTACCCGCTATCACTGACGTAGATGTTGCCAGCGCTGTCGAAGGCGATGCTGATCGGATCGTCAAAGCGGTTGTTAGCCGAACCGGAATTCCATGCCTTGCCCAATTCACCGATAATCTCGCCGCTGCTGTTATATTTCACCACATGTGATGCCCATGCGTCCACCACCCAGACATTACCGCTGCTATCCTCGGCAACATCGGTGATGCGGTCTAGTGGCGTGCTGGTGGCATCGATGACGCCGGCCTTGCCGATCTTTCGTTGGAAATCGCCGTTAGAGTCAAACTTAAGCACACGATGGGCGTGAGTATCGGCAATCCAGACATAATTGCCAATCGTGCCAACCCCCTCCACCCCAAAGAAGTGGTTATTGGTCTCGATAAACGGCTCCTGCGTTTTGCCGAAGGTCTGCACGTAGCGGAAGCTCAAGCCTGGTTGACCGAGGGGTACAGCAGATGCCGTCATCCCCCCTTCTTCAGCGGCAGATCCTGAGATGGAAATGCCTTCACCACCAGACCATCTGCCAGGCCCGATAGGGAATTTGCCGAACTCCGGCCTCCAGGGCGGCGCAACCTCTGCCCCAACAGGCCTATCGCCCGAAACTGGCGGTTCAGGCCACTGGGCAACGCTTGCACTGCTTTGCAGCAAAGCAAGAACGACAAGGAGGGTAAGCACCCACAATCCTTTTACCTTCATCCCAAACCTCCGTTTTTAATTTTGCTGGATTTTTGGTTAACTGCTCCGGCGCTGCGCTCTAGTTCAATCACCTATGAGGACACTGACAGAGCCTATCCGCTACGTTGTTCCTTACCCCCTTCCCATTCCGGCAATAACTGCGCGGCGATCAATGGGGGTTAAACTTAATGCTGTATTTATTGTACGTTGTTTTTTTGGGCCTGACAAGGGGTTTTTTAACGCTTTTTTACCCCTGCTTAACCCCTTCCCTGCGTTAAAGAAAGGCGCGAAACTGGGGGCACGCCCAAAGGAGGCGGCTGCAAAAACCGCCTGAGGTTCTAAAAGTGTCGCGCGGTGGCAGCGCACAGGGGCTTATGCCCCCGCTGCCCGGCGAGAAAGTTGGTTTTGGTGGTTGCGGCTGCCTCCCCTCACCCTTTGGCGGGGCAGGCAGGTGCCATTGGGCAGTGAAGTTGGCTGAGGAGGTCTGGCTTTGAGGGAAGAGAAAAACGCCAATCCGTTGCCGGCCGGCGGGACGAAGCGCCGGCGGCGCTTGCGCCCGGCGCCCCTCTCGGAAAGCGATCTGCAGGAGGAGATCGCCATGCTGCGCGAGACCCTGCGCCGTTTCTTCGAGTTGGGGCGTGGCTGTGAGGATATCGAGACGGCGGCCAACATCCTGAGCGTCTTTGGGTTGGCAACCACCCGCCTGGCGCGCCTGCTCCTGGCGCAGCGTGAGTTGGGAAGTGAGCGCGATCCGCTTATGGAAGCCATCCAGACCGCTGTGGCAGAAACAGCAAAAGAGATGTCTTCGCTGGCAAAGGATTTGTGAAAGCCGATGGAAGCGACTCTGGCAGCCTTGAAGGCATTGTTGGGCGATGTGCAGCGCTTTGCTCAGGTGGCGGGCGGACGAACCCTGCGCAGTTATCAGCAGGGGGTGGCACAAGCCGTGCTCGATTCGGTCTTTGCCTGTGCCGGGCGTTCGATTGTGGTGGTTTTCCCCCGCCAGAGTGGCAAGAACGAGCTGCAAGCGCAGATCGAGGCTTACCTGCTGCTGCTCTTCTCCCCCTTTGCGGTGGAAATGGTTAAAGTCTCGCCGACCTGGAAGCCGCAGACGCTCAACGCCATGCGCCGCCTAGAGCGCGTTCTGGATCGCAACCTACTCACGCGGGGGCGCTACGTCAAAGAAAGCGGGCATATCTACCGCCTGGGGAAGGCGCGCCTGATCTTCCTCTCCGGCTCGCCGACGGCCAACGTGATGGGCGTGACCGCCAGCCTGCTCCTGACCTGCGATGAGGCGCAGGATATTCAAATCGAGAAGTGGGATCGCGAGTTTGCCCCCATGGCGGCTTCGACCAATGCGACGCGCCTTTTCTGCGGCACGGCCTGGACGGCCGACACCCTGCTTGCCCGCGAGCTACGCACCGCCCGCCAGGCTGAAGCCCAGGATGGCATTCGCCGCGCCTTTGTGCTGACCGCCGAGCAGGTCGCCCGCGAAGTGCCCCTCTATGGGAAGCACGTTGCTGAGCAGGTGGCGCGCCTGGGGCGCTTTCATCCGCTGGTGCGCACCCAGTACTTCAGCGAGGAGATCGAGGCACAGAGTAGCTTTTTTACCCCCGAACGCCTGCAGCTTCTGCGCGGCGAGCATCCCGCTGAAGGACGGCCCAACGGCGAAGATGACTACGCCTTTTGCCTGGATGTGGGCGGCGCCGACCGCGCCTTGCTGAGCGCCGAGCCGGGCCTTGTGGATGCCCGGCCGGGCGAGTCTGACAGCCACGATAGCAGCGTCCTGACCATCTTCCGCCTTGATCCGAGATCGCTCTCCGACCCGCTGATCGGCGCTCCCACCTATCGGGTGGTCAACCGCCGCGTCTGGACCGGCGTCAGGCAGGCTGATCTCTACGCCCAACTGCTGGCGCTGGTCGAAGCCTGGGCGCCGCGCTACTTGGTCATCGACGCCAGCGGCTTGGGGGCGGCTCTGGCGGAGTTCCTGGCGCGCCGCCTGGGCAGGGTGGTGATCCCCTTCGTCTTCACTGCCCAGAGCAAATCCAAGCTGGGCTGGGACTTTCTGGCGCTGGTGGAGAGCGGGCGCTATAAGGAATATCAGACTCAGGAGGAAACCCTGCGCCGCTGGCAAGAGTGGTTCTTTCGCCAGGCGCAGGGCTGTCAGATGGAGATCCAACCTGGACCGGAACGACGCCTGCAGTGGGGTGTCCCCTCAGGGCGGCGCGACCCGCTGACTCATCAGCCTTTGCACGATGACCTACTGATTTCGGCCGCCCTGTGCGCCGTGCTCGACGATCAGGCAGCCGGGGAGGCGCGCTCCAGCGTCATCCAGGCAGCCGATCCCCTCGAATGCTATAAGGAGGTGGTCTAATGTCGCCCTGGAGACGGTGGATAGCTGCCCTGCGCAGCCTGAGTCTGGGCGGTCGCCTGAGCGCTCAGGTGAATGAGGAGCGGGGGTGGGAGCGGCTCTCAGCAAATCCAGCCACGGCAGGGTTGAACGCGGCTGAAGCCTATCAGGATGCCCTCGAAGCCTGGCGCAAAAATCCTCTGGCGTGGCGCATTATTGCCATCACCACCGACTATGTGGTCGGTGAAGGGGTGACCGCCGCCGGTCGGCAGCCCGAGGTACAGGCCTTCATCGAA
Organism: Anaerolineales bacterium; assembly: GCA_034434515.1. Taxonomy (GTDB): domain Bacteria; phylum Chloroflexota; class Anaerolineae; order Anaerolineales; family UBA4823; genus NAK19. The sequence goes on from DAOTZA010000049.1 coordinate 6,285, forward strand.
CGCTTCTGGAATCATCCGCGCAATCGCCTCGATTTGCGTTTGGAGGCGATGTGCGAGGAACTGGCGCGAGCCGGCGATCTGTTTGTGCTGCTCTTCCGCAACCCGCAAGATGGGCTTTCTTACCTGCGCTTTGTCACCAAAGACCGCATCCGGCGCATCCAGACCGCCGAGAACGACTGGGAAAGCGAACGCGTTTACATTGAGCTGGAGGGGATGCAGGAACGGCGCTGGCTCTCGCCCCAGCATCCGCAGGCGCAAAGTCAAGAAGCGGTGATGTTGCATTACGCCGTCAACCGACCGCTCGGCTGCCTGTTGGGCGAGAGCGACCTGGCCGCCCTGATCCCCTGGTTGCAACGCTATGCGCGCCTGCTGGAAGACCGCGTGCGCCTGAACTGGGCGATGCGGGCATTCTTATGGATTGTGACCGTGCCCAGCCACCGTGTGGCGGCCAAAGCCGAGCAGTACCGCGCTGCCCCCGAGGCCGGCTCGATTATTGTCAAGGACGAAAGTGAAAGCTGGCAGCCGGTGACGCCCAATCTGAACGCCTTTGATGCCAGCGCCGATCTGAAAGCTGTGCGACAGATGATCGACGCCGGCTCGCATTATCCGCCTCACTGGCGCGGCGAGCCGCAAGGCATCAACCTTGCCACGGCCGCCGCCATGCAGGCGCCCACCGAGAAGCACCTTCAGCGCCGGCAACGCTATTTTCACTACGTGATCAAGGACATCCTGATCAACGCTTATCTGCGGGCTGCCGAAATCGGTAAGGTGCCCTTTCATTCGCCCGAAGCCTTACAGGAGCTGGTCGAGGTGAGCGGCGCAGAGCTTTCGTTGAAAGACAACGAGCGGCTGGCAAACGCCGCCGTGCAACTGGCGCGGGCGTTCAACCTGTTGGCCGCCACCCTGCCCACGCTGGCTTCGCCCAGCCTGCGCCGCGCCATGCTCAAGCAGGTGCTCTCGTTCGGCGGCCTGAGTGTGCCGCAGAGCCTGGTGGAGCAGATTCTGGCTGAAATGGAGGCCCGGGGGTGAGGGCAAATTCCAATCCCTCATCCCCAACCCTTCTCCCTAAGGGAGAAGGGAGTCCAACCCCCCTCTCCCACAAGGGGAGAGGGGCAGGGGGTGAGGGTGTCTCCCCTCGCCCGCCCTGGGAGAGGGGCTGGGGTGAGGGCTTTTTTCCTCTCCCAGAGGGAGAAGACCCCGGGTGAGGGTGTCTCCCCTCGCCCGGCTACCTGCTGATCCAAACGAAAGGAGGTGAGATGAACGAAACTCAACCGATAACCCTTTCTCAAGCAACCGTCTTGCTCGGCGCGGCGCAAGCCCCCAATGCCTTCGAGTGCCGTTTTGTACGTGCCGGACGGGTGCGCACTGCTGCTGGAGAGCTTAGCGACATCGAGATCGAAGCCCAAGCCCTGCAAGAGGCGGTTGCTCTGGGCTTGTTCGAGGGCAGGGCAGTCTTTATCGACCATGCTTCGCCGCTCCAATCCCCCTCCCTGCGCAATCTGGTGGGGGTCACCGAGCTGGCGGTCTATGATGCCGAGGAGCAAGCGGTGCACGGGCGGCTGCGACTGTATGAGACGCACGACGGCAAAGCCATGCAGGCCTTGCTGACCCGCCTGTTGGAGGACGTTCAGGCTGGGCGTCCTGTGCCGGATGTCGGTTTATCGCTGACCTTTTATCCGCGCTGGGGCAAGCGCGACCCGCACAGCAACCTGCGCCGCGTGGTGGGCATTCGGCAGATCGAATCAGTGGACCTGGTCTTTCAGCCCGCGGCTGACGGGCGGGTTTTGGAATCCCTATCACAACAGAAAGGAACTTTCATGAGCGCAGAAGAATCAATCCCGCTGACTTCTTCGCCGGCGGTGGAAGAAGCCACCGCTTTGGCAAAGCCGGCTGACTCCCCCGCCGGGCAGGATTCGCAACCTGACCCGTCACCGGCGACCATGCAGGACTGGTCACAAGCTCTGAGCGCTTCGGCGGCAGCCTTTATGATCGCTAACAGCGGCTTGCCGGCTGCGGCGCGCCAAAAACTGCTTGCCCAAAGATATCGCACGCCGTCTGAGGTGGTCGACGCAATCGAAAAAGAGCGTGCCTACCTCGCCAGCCTTGCCCAAGAAGAGGTAATCCAGATTGGCAACACGCCGCCGCGTCAGGCGCAGATCACGGTCGGCGCCAGCGGTTTGGAGCGCCTTGAACAAGCCCTTGAAGCGCTGATCCGCGGCGTGCGCCCTCCCAGCGGAGTGCAACCGTTGAGCGGAATCCGCGAGCTATATAACCTGCTGAGCGGCGATTATGAGATGACCGGTGTCTTTCAGCCCCAGCGGGTTTATCTTGCCAATGTCAATTCTTCGACCATGGCAAATTTGGTCGCCAATGTGATGAACAAAGTCCTGGCACAGGAATTCAGCGAGTATCCACAGTGGTGGCAACCCTTTGTCACTCAGATGGACTTCAACAGCTTGCAAGACATTCGCTGGATCACACTGGGCGGCGTGGGTGAGTTGCCTACTGTGCCGGAAGGCGCTGCCTACACCGAGCTGAATTGGGGGGATAAATACGAAACGGCCAGTTTTGTCAAGAAAGGCGGCTATCTGGGCATCACCATCGAAGCCATTGATAAAGACGATACCAACCGCCTGCGCGCAGCGCCGCGCGCCCTGGCTCAGGCGGCCTGGCTGACGGTGGGCAAGGCAATCTCGCACATCTTTACCGCCAACAACGGCGGTGGGCCGACCCTCAGCGATGGACTGCCCCTGTTCCATGCTTCGCATGGCAACCTCGGCTCGACCGCGCTCTCGTATAGCTCGTGGGTGGCCGCCCGCAATGCCATGCGCAAGCAAAGCGAAGTTGGTTCGGGCGAGCGTCTGGGCTTCCTCACCGCGCCGCGCTTTCTGCTCGTGCCGCCCGATCTGGAGGTGACTGCCCTGCAAATTCTGGCCTCCGCACATGATTACAGCTATACCCTCGCCAATGGACTGGGTCCAGGCCCTATCAATGTCTTCAGCGAAGGGGAAACGGCTGATCTACGACTGCGCTCTGCCCGCGAGCGCGTGGTGGTTGTGGATTTGTGGAGCGACGCCAACGATTGGGCAGCGGTTGCCGACCCGCGCCTTTATCCTTCGATCGGTCTGGGCTATCGCTATGGGCGCGCCCCGGAGATTTACAGCGTCAGTTCGCCTACGGCCGGGCTGATGTTCTCCAACGATGTGATGCCGATCAAGGTGCGTTTCTTCTTTGCCGTCGGTCCGGTGGATTACCGCGGCTTGTATAAAGCCAATGTCTCGTAAAAGAAAGGAGTCCAAGTATGGAAACCCTGATCACCTACTGCTTTCATGTGCCCGGCACACTGGTCGCCAACCTGACCCCGCTCTTTGCCGTGCCGTTCGATTGCACGCTGTTGCATGTCTCTGCCGTAGCTTCTAACAACAATGATGCCACCCTCAAGGTTGGCACTCCCGCCAATCCAGCCGCTTATCTTGCCGAGTTCCCCATCGGCGACAGCCAAACCCCGGCGGTCAAAGCCAGCTTCAAGGACTTTGTTGGCGGTCAGTATCCTCGCCTGAATGCCGGCAACAGTCTGCTGATCACGCTGGATTACGACGGCAATAACGGCACCGCCGCCCAAAACGTGAGCGTAGCGCTGACTCTGGCAAAGGGATAGAAGAGTCCAGCTCCCCTCGCCCCGTGTGGGAGAGGGGCTGGGGGTGAGGGCTGCTCCCCTCGCCCCGTGTGGGAGAGGGGCTGGGGGTGAGGGCAAACTCCCCCTCGCTAGCTGGGTGAGGGCAGATTCCAATCCCTCATCCCCAACCCTTCTCCCTAAGGGAGAAGGGAGTCAAACTCCCCTCGCCCCGTGTGGGAGAGGGGCTGGAGGTGAGGACTGCTCCCCTATCCGCGTGCATTGGAGTTCATTCGCGGTTTATCAAGGGATGGAAGGTCTGCTCGTTGATTAACAGAAAGGAGAGAAATGGACGAGGAAACTCAAAAGGCGCTGTGCAAAACCTTGCACTTGGACAAACCCATCCTTGCGATAACCGAGGAGGATCAACATCTCCTCCTGCACCTGCTGGGCGGGGAGGTGGTGCGGGTGGATCGCCATACCCTCACCGCCCAGCTTCCCCTGGAGGGGCTTGGCGTTTCCCGGGCCGATCCAAGCCTGTTGGCTGAATCCGTTGCATCAACCGCCAGCCAACCCAGGCGCTCGCACCGCAAACCCTGAGCCTCGTTTCCGGAAAGGAGCCGCCATGGATGTCATTCAATTCTCCACCGAGCCGGCCGCAGGGACGGCCGGCAATGCCACTGCCAGCGCCCTCTCGCCGATGCTGAGCGGGCTGGTCTATAAAGTGGTCTTGCGCTATCAGGGCGCGCCGCCCGCCACGACCAACGTCAAGCTGAGCGACCTCAACGATCCGGCGAACGAGTCGATCGTCAACGTTACGGGCAACACCGACCTGGTGCTCTACCCGCGCCGGGCGATGACCAGCAACAACGGTAGCAATCTGACCTTCAACGGGACACAAATCGTGCCTACCCCCTATCCCTTGCATGGCAACCTCAGGCTCAGCCTGAGCCTGACCAACCCGGGCGTAACGGTCACCGCTACCGTGGTTCTCTTGCGAGGCTGAAAGCCATGGACGTGGTGAAAATGATCGCTATCGCCGGCCAGCAGAATGGCGAAGACCTCTCTCCGCCCGTGAGCGGCTTGATCTATAAAGTGCGTCTGGTGTTCAGCAATAGCCCGGGCACTCAAACCGATATCACCTTGAGCGCCGCCGACGACCCGCCGAGCGAGACCATTGTCGAGCGGAAGGATAGCGCCTCGAACCTCACCCTCTATCCACGCCGTCAGGTGCAGGATGCTTCGGGCAATCCTTTAACTTTGGATGGCACGCGGCCGCTGGCTGAGCCTTACGCCGTGCACGGGCAATTGAAGCTCTCCTTGCAGCAAGCCAACCCGGGCGGGCAATGCACAGCCTGGATCTGGCTGACCCGACTGTGAAAATGCACCGGATACCTCCCGTACCTGTGCTACGAGCTACCAGTTTTCAGCAAGAAAGGAGAAACCATGAGCGTTGAGACCCTGACTGCCATCGCCGGAGCAAGCCTCTCGCTGGCATTTTCTTACCTGCCGGGCTTGAACCGCTGGTATGAGACACTGGACGGCACTGCCAAACGCCTGCTCATGCTTGCCGTCCTGACCCTCACGGCCTTTGCTTTGTACGCTCTTGCCTGCACACCCTACGCCGGGTTGTTGCAAATTCCGCTCGCTTGTGATGCTGCTGGGGCAATTAGCCTGTTGCGCTTGCTCTTGAGCGCGCTGATTGCCAACCAGGCCGTTTACAGCCTCACTCCCCGTTTCGATGGCCGATTGGGGCAGGGCGATGAGACAGCTTAGGTGATGGGTAAGGTAGAATGAGCCGCGTCATCACTGCCAATAACGCCAGCCCGGAGCGGGTAATTGTCGTGGATCGCGGTGGCAATGGCGATTTTACCTCGATCCAGATGGCGATTAACGCCGCCGCTGCCCGCTCGCCCAGCGCTACCAATCCCTGGCTGGTGCTGGTTGCGCCTGGGGTCTATGCCGAAAGCCTGACCTTAGCCAATCATGTTCATCTTGTCAGCCTGGGCGGTCAGGAAAGTGTCGTCCTGCAAGCCAGCGGCACGCCATTGATCGAGGCTGCTCACTGCAGGGTAGACGGCTTTCGTCTGGAAGGCGCTGCCAGTCCGTTGATTCGCGCTGCCTCCAATTTCAGCGGCAAACTCACCCTGCAGGAGGTGCTGATTGAGACAACGGTCGCCGAACAGGATGCTCTGCGCCTGGATGGCGGCCAGGTGGAGATTCAGGTCTGTCGCTGGACGGTAGGCGGACGGCTGGTGGTCAACGGCGGCACATTGATCGTCCGCCGTTGCCACCTCATTCATCAACATTCTTCTCCTCTCTCGCCAACTCAGGCAACCCTTGAGGTGAGCGGCGGCGCACTCTGGCTGGAATACAGCCTGGTGGAGAACAAAGCTCATCCTGCCAGCGGCGGCAGCGCGCTGAAGTTCACCTTGCAAGCGCCCGCTTCGGTCAGGCTCTGGTACTGTATCCTGCGCGCTGCCAGCGGTTACAGCCTGGATAGCACGGTCAACCTCACCGCTGTCATTGCTGCCTGCCGCATGAACGCCGAAGTGAACACCAGCCGCATCACGGGCGTGCTGGATTATGCGGTCTATGCCGCCTTGTGAGCCTGGGCAGGAGAGGAAGCCCGAGGGAGCGACCAGCCTGTTGGGTTTGGGAAGGAAGACGGCAGGTGTACAGAGCGCTCTGTCGCTCTGAAGAGTCGAGTTTGCGAGGAGGAAGGATGAAATTGCGCTATCCCTTCGAGCGAGTCTATCCCCTGACCCAGGGGTTCAGCCAGCAGCATCGCGGCCTGGACTGGGGCGCGCCGTTGAACAGCCGCGTGCTGGCAGCCGCGGCTGGGCGGGTGCGCTGGATTGCCATCCAGCCGCAGGGATATGGCTTATATCTGATCCTGGAGCATGAGGGCGGAGCGGTGACGCTGTATGCCCATCTGGAACGGGTGCTGGTCGAGCTGGCGCAAGCCGTCTCAGCCGGGCAACCTATCGCCCTGAGCGGTAATAGTGGCAATTCCAGCGGGCCACATCTGCACTTTGAATACCGACCCGATGGCAAGCGCGGCATCGATCCCACCCCCTTTCTTGAAGCCCTGTCCGACGCCCCGATCGAAGAAACGGGCTCACCTGCGCATCCTGCCCCGATTCGGGTGCAGGTGGGGGATAAGGTGACCCTGCGGCGTGGCTTTGAGTACGTCAACCTGCGCCCTGAACCGGCTTATGGCGCTGCCATACCCGACATCGGCGATTTCTGCGGCGGCGCACCGGTCGAGGTGCTGGAACAACGCGGCGAGATGGTGGCGATCAAGGTGTGGGTGCACGGTGGCTATCTGGAGCGCCTTTAGGAAAACCCATAGCCGGCCAAGCAAGCCCCAGTCTCCTCTGCCACAGGGAAGCTGAAAACCTTGGCGAGGTCTCTGGCACATGCGGGTTTAGAGATGCGATGCCCATACACACAGGTGTGACGATGGACGAGAAGTTGCTGGAAGAGATCAATGCCCTGTTGAACGAAAACGGACGCATTCGCCAAACGGTGCGTGACCGTTTGATCCTGGCTTGCATCGCTGAGATCTATCGTGCCACCCAGTCCCTACCCGACATCCAGCGGCGCATCGAACAGTTAGAACGACGCTCGATCCTGCTCTGGGCGGAACGGCATCCCAAAGCTGCCCTCACTTTGCTGGCGGTTTTCCTGTGTTTGATCAATCTGAGCGCCTTCAACGACCTGCGCCGGCTTTTCTTTGCCCTGTTGGGCTTGCCCCTCGAGCTGACCCCTTAGGAGGAGACACCCCATGACCACCCGTCAGGAAGTCAACCAGCTTTGCCGCCGCCGCTTGGGAGATCAACAGGCTCCTTTTGCCTTTAGCGATCTACAGATCAATCAGTGGATTCACGATGCCATTGCCGAAATTTCGCAATGCTTTCCCCGCACACTCTATGCGCAGTTCACCTTGCAGGCGGCGCAAACTGTTGTGGATTTAAGCGGTTTGAACGGCTTTCAATCCATTCTACAGGTGGAATTTCCGCTGGGACTGCAACCGCCCCGCTACCTGCACCGCGCTTCGCACCGCGACTCAGCTCGTTTTCACGGTCGCCCGACCTACGATCTGGATTGGAGCTGGCCGAGCGGTCGGCGTCTGATTCTAGGTCTCACCCCTCAGGAGGGTGAGCGCCTGGGTTTGACCTACGAAGCGGATCACCTCTATCCCGCCGACGATCAGACCGCATTGACCGTTCCCGATCGCCACCTGGAACTGATTGTGTTGTTTGTGCGCATGGCTGCTCTGCAAGAACAACTTGCCGAACTGGGCGCCCAGAGTTTGCCGCCTTCTTCGCTGTTGGGGGTGCGGGCGTTGAATGCAGCCCGTGCCCGTCAGGAATATCTTGAAGCGCTCGATCAAGCGCGTAAGCGGGAGGGCGCTGGCGCTATCGTGATTGGGTGGTGACTCCCTTCACTCCCCTCTCCCGCCCTGGGATAGGGGCTAGGGGTGAGGGCAGATGATATAATTCTGTGCGCACAGGCTCAGTTCAAGGACGACCAATGCACGAAGCGGTTATTAACCTGCACATGCACACTCCCTACTCAGATGGCTTTTACAGCCATACCCGAATCGCCCAGGCAGCCTTGCAGAGCAATCTGGATGCGGTGATCGTCACCGATCACAATGTGCTGGTAAGGGGTGTGGAACGCCTCGTCCAAGATGGCGAACGGCGCACTCTTCTCCTGGTGGGGGAAGAGATTCACGATCAAGCCCGTCAGCCGCAAAAGAACCACCTGCTGGTGTTCGGAGCAGATCGAGAGCTGGCTCACTATGCTCCGCAACCGCAACGCTTGATCGATGAAGCCCGTCAAGCTGGCGGGCTGACCTTTTTGGCGCACCCGGTTGACCCATTTGCGCCGGCTGTCGGTCAAGACGATATCTCGTGGGTGGACTGGGAGGTGCGCGATTTCAACGGCATAGAACTCTGGAACGGCTTTTCCGAGTTCAAAGGTCACCTGAAAAGCTTATTACATGCCTTGTTTTATGTGACCTTTCCATCTCTAATCGCCGAGGGGCCGTTTGCGGCTGCCTTGAGGCTTTGGGATAACCTGCTGGCGCAGGGCAACGCGGTGGTGGCAATCGGCGGCTCAGACGCCCATGCCCTGCCGATTCGAGTAGGTCCGTTGCGCAAAACCATCTTCCCCTTCGAGTTCCATTTCCGTTGTATCAACACGCACCTGTTATTGTCTCAACCCCTCAGCGGGGAGTTCAGCGTTGACCGGCAGGCGATCTACGCCGCCCTGGCGGCTGGCCGGGCGTTCATCGGTTACGATTTGCCAGCTTCGACGCGGGGTTTTCGCTTCCGCGCCATCGGGAAAGATCGCGAAGCTGTGATGGGGGAGACAATCTCAGGGCAGAGCGGGGTGACCTTGAAAATTCGCCTGCCCTTTGCCACCGAGTGCATTTTGCTCAAAGATGGCAACCCGATCAAGAAATGGTACAAGCGCGATCTGTGTACCTTCCTGGCTAGTGAGAAGGGCGTCTATCGAGTGGAAGTGTATCTGCGCTTTCTGGGCAAGCGGCGGGGCTGGATCTTCTCCAACCCGATCTATGTGGTCTGAGAGAGTATGGAGGGATTTTGAGTGGAAGGGTCTTTCATCAAGCCTCCATTTTCGGACGATATTGCAAGGCTTCGGCAAGATGGTGTATCTGAATCGAATCGCTTGCTTCCAAATCGGCGATGGTGCGAGCGACTTTCAGGACGCGATGGTAAGCTCGCGCCGAAAGCTGCAAGCGGGTGGTGGCAGTGCGCATCAAATTCTTGCCCGCTTCGTCAAGGACACAGGTTTGGCGCACCTGGGCCGTGCTCATCTCAGCGTTGCAGGTGATCAAAGGGGAGGATTCTTGCTTCTCCTCGGAGAGCTTTAGACGCTCAAATCGCTGGCGTTGGCGTTGTCTGGCGGCCTCGACCCGCTGTTGGATCACTGCTGAAGGTTCGCCCAGGCGATCGTCGCTCAGTTTGTCAACTTCGACGCGGGGAACTTCAACATGGATGTCGATGCGGTCGAGCAGGGGGCCGGAGATGCGCTTTTGGTAACGCGTGACCATCTGTGCCGAGCAGGTGCAGACTTTTTGATGATCGCCATAATAGCCACACGGGCAGGGGTTCATGGCTGCCACCAGTTGAAAGTTCGCTGGAAAGGTGAGCGACCCCTGAGCGCGGCTGATGGTTACCACTTTGTCTTCCAGGGGTTGGCGTAAGACTTCCAGCGTGCGAGGGCTGAATTCGGGTAATTCATCTAGGAACAATACCCCGCGGTGGGCAAGGGAGATCTCGCCGGGGTGCGGCCAGTTGCCGCCGCCGACCAGGCCGGCGTGGCTGATGGTGTGATGGGGGGCGCGAAAGGGTCGCATGCGCACCAATGGAGCATCCTGCGGCAATTGATCGGCAACAGAATAGATGCGCGTCACATCCAGCGCTTCATCGATTGTCAGGCGTGGCAGAATGCCCGGCATGGCTCGCGCCAGCAAGGTCTTGCCGGCGCCTGGCGGTCCGATCATGAGCACATTGTGTCCGCCGGCTGCGGCAACTTCTAAAGCGCGCTTAACGTGTTCCTGTCCTTTGATCTCTTGAAAATCGCTCTGTCCGACAGCCGGCAGGGATTGCAGGTCAATGGAAGGATGGGGTTGCAGGTTCTGTCGGCCGCACAGGTGGGCGAGCAGCTCACCAAGGCTTTTGACCGCCAACACTTCCAGCTCTGGCACTAAAGCGGCTTCGTCTGCATCGGCGGCGGGGACATAAATCCGCCGAAAACCTTGTTGACGGGCAAGGGCAGCCATGGGGAGCACCCCGCGCGTGTGGCGCACTGTGCCATCCAGCGATAGTTCACCCACCACAATGGCATCCTGAACGCTTTCCAAGGGGATTTGTCCAGTACAGGCTAACACGCCGAGGGCGATCGGCAGGTCATAAGCCGGGCCTTCTTTGCGCACGGTTGCCGGGGCAAGGTTGACTACCAGACGGCCGCGCGGGTAGCGTAAGCCGGCGTTTTTGATCGCTGCCTGAACACGCTCGCGGCTCTCTTGTACGGCTGCATCGGGCAAGCCAACGATCACCATTGCCGGCAGTCCCTGGGCGGTATCGACTTCGACCTCGACCACCACCCCATCTAAGCCAATCATTGCGCAGGAATAAATGCGAGCCAGCATGTCTCATCCATCCGTTCGTCAATTGAATCTCAGAGAAAAGGTTTTGGCATTCCTTCACCCCCGCCGGGGCACAGTTCGATCTCTTAGAAGGATTATAATCGCGAATGCCCCGATGAGCACGCGATGAGAAGCAGGTTTCTGGCTGCGGAGTTTGGCGGGTCGATTGCAG
>DAOTZA010000050.1:0-10335 GCA_034434515.1 Anaerolineales bacterium
GACTTTAGAAAGTTGAGCAATTGCACAGCCAGGCCAGTTGGATTTTGGCGATATTGACGCTGGAACTCTTGCACCTGACGGATCAGTTTGGCATGTTCGGCTTTGTGATGGATAAAGCCTGGATAGTTATAAGCCTCCATCAGACGCTCTTCAGTGGAAAAGTGGAAATCGGTATAGTCAATTAATCGTTGCAGAATATCATTGAGAACATTCGCCCCCTTTCCTTCTTTCATTGCTCTCTGAAGCTGATTGACCATTTCAAACATTTGACGATGTTGATTGTCAATCTCCTTGATGTTGACCGAATATTCATCAGACCAGGTTAACAGACTCATAAAGTGCTCCTTCTATAAAGTAAATGAAGTTGGATCAATCGCGTATCCGTTCTTCCTGACCTCATAGTGTAAGTGCGGACCGGTCGAATTACCGGTATTTCCGGAATAACCGATAATCGTTCCAGCCGTCACTTTTTCACCAACCTTGACCGGGATTTTGGAGAGATGAGCAAAATAGACCCGATACGGGCCGTTTTCGATAATGACCAGATTCCCATATCCCTGGTCATTCCAGCCCGCATACACCACCCGCCCATCTAAGGTAGCCTTGACCGGTGTCCCAACCGGGACACCAAAATCAAGCGCCACATGTCCAGGATGCGATCCCTGGGTTAAACGCCCTTTGACCGGCAAGCCACGCGGACTATTCACCGGTTCGTTGGTCGTTGCAGGTGCCTTCGGAAACTCAACAGTTTCCACTTGATCGGCAAGCAGTTTCTCGAATAAGCCAAGCATCAGCGGCGCCATTAAATTTCCCATGCCAAAATCATCGCTTTGGGTGCTCGATGCCCCCTGAGACATCATGTTGCTCAGCAAGATCAGGGTCAGCAGTTGCCGAAAATCCGATTGATCAATCGAAGTCTCTTGTGAACGAGACTCTGTCCTTGAAACAGAATCTTTCTTTAAAAGCGAACCAAAGGCAAATAGAGGGTTAATCAAAGAGCTCTCCATTTATCTTCCTCGTTTTTCACCGAGATTGATATCTATTACCGCCATGATTGTAAGCACAGAGAGAGAATTGTTCCGTAAAAGTGGGATAAAAAATTTTTGCCTTTACTGAACCTTTATGCGAAATTCAGATCGTTTTTATTCAAGAAATCAAAGAACTATTTTAGAGTTACAATTGGATTAATCCCAGATTCGAAGGAGATTCGCCTTGGATAAGTCATCCTTAGAAACCTTGCTCTTGAACGCCAATCAAGCGGTGACGGAAGGAAATTGGTCAGAAGCCTTAGACTTTCTCTTGCAAGCGCGGGAGATGCAGCCCTACAACGCCGATCTCCTGACCGCGATTGGCGGCGTGCACATTCAAATGGGCAAATTTAACGATTCATTGCAGTACTATCAGGAGGCGCTTCGCTTACAACCCTACTCTGCCCAAGCCCATCAAAACCTTGCCAACGCGTATGCGATCATGGGTCAATATTCAGAAGCGGAAACATCCTACCGGCGCGCTCTGGAATTAGATGAAGATGATCGCTTTAGCTGGTTGGGATTAGCCCGCGTGTGCATTGTCCAGGGCAAGTACCAGGAAGGCGTGGAGATTCTGGCTGCCTTAGTCAAGAGCGATCCGCAAGACCCTCAGGCAATCACCCTTTTAGCTGAATGCTATGAACAGGCTGGCGATCAGGCTTCGGCGCGCTGGATGTATCAACAGGCTCTCAATCTGGATGAGGAATACGAATCGGCCAGGCAAGGTTTGGAACGTCTCCGCAGCCAGGAAGTCTCGCTGGGCGAGGTAGACAAACAGGTACTTGCCCAGAAACTGGCAGCTCTGAAGAGTAAACTACAGGCTCAAAAAAGCGGCGCGACTCCTTCCCCATCGGTTTCGACAACCAGGATTCTCTTCTGCGCTCCCGCAATACCAAGCAGTGAAATCCGCTTTGGCAGCTTGGTCCAGGAACTCCATCAGCGAGGGTATCAGGTTTCCATTACCACACGCGGCGAAGATTTAACCCAAGAATCACACCAGATTGCAATCTTCAGCCGCCCTCACTTCAGCGAGGCATTAACTCAAGCTGTTTTCCAAAGCAAGGCAAAGGGAGCAAAGGTCATTGTTGATTTAGAAGAAGATTTCTTCACCTTGCCCCCTGAGAGTGAAAACTTTTCTTTGAGTGCAGGCAACCCGGATGTCACGGGGCACTTGAATGCGGTACTAGAGAAAGCGGATCTGGTGACTGTACCAGGGGAAGCGCTGGTCGAGGTGTACCGCAGCAAAAGCAGGCGAGTCGAGCAAATTCCCTTTGGGTGGGATGATACCAACCCGATGTGGCACAAACCCATTCCACCCCGCACAGCGCTAAAAATCGGCCTCTTAGCCAATCACACCCGACCATCTGACCTGTCTGCGCTTGGGGACAGTCTGCAACAGATTTGTAAGGCGAACCCTGAGCTTTTGATTGGAGTTATTGCAGGATTTGAGCTCTATGAAAAGCTTGCCGGGATTGATGAAGATCGCAAATTCTTCGTCCCACCGGGCAATCTTGAAGATTATCCCTTCCTGCTAGCAGATTTCGACTTGTTGCTGTTTCCGCTGGCTGACATTCCCTATAATCGTTCCAAAAGCGATCTGGCATTGTTAGAATGCGGAGCGCGGAAGGTTTGCTGGGTTGCTTCTCCTATTCCCGCCTACCGCAACTGGGAGAAAGGGGGGCTTCTTGCCGCAAGCCGCGCTGAATGGAAAGAAGCCATTGAGGCTTTGCTCCGCTCCCCCTCCCAGCGAGATCAGCTTGCCGAAGAAGGACATCGCAAAGCCCTGGAACGTACCACCACCCGTATAGCAGACAAATGGCTTGAGGTTCTCCAATCTCTGTAAAAAGAAAGGCACAGGAGATGATCAGAACACCGGATTGGGCAGCAGCCACCCAGGAGACCGTTGAGCATCTTTCTCGTTTGATCCAGGCCGAAACGGTAAACCCTCCCGGCAACGAGTTGCCGGCAATCTTGCTGATCAAAGACATCCTCGAACAAGAGGGATTGCGTTCGCCGCATGACTTCGTGATTGTCGAGTCAGCCCCAAAGCGGGTCAACCTGGTGGCGCGCTTGCGTGGCGATGGTTCGCAACGTCCTCTGCTCCTTTCGGGACATGTTGATGTCGTGCCGGTCGAACGAGAAAAATGGAGCCATGACCCCTTTGGCGGCGAGGTAATCAATGGAGAGGTATGGGGACGGGGCGCGCTAGACATGAAGGGCTTTCTCGCCATGTACTTACAAATCTTCCTGCAAGTTCACCGCGCCGGCCTGCCGCTCAAGCGCGACCTCATTCTCGCCGCCATCGCCGATGAAGAAGCTGGTTTCGACCATGGTTCCAGGTTTCTGGTCACCCAACACCGTGACCTGATCGAGGCAGAGGTTGGCTTGACCGAAGGCGGGGCTTTCACCATTCCAATGGGAAAATTGCGTCTTTATGCTATTCAGGTCGCCGAGAAGGGGGTCACCTGGATGAAAATGACCACCAGGGGCAAACCGGGCCATGCTTCTCTGCCTCATGATGAGAATGCGGTCTTCTATCTGGCACGCGCCATCGAACAGATTCGGCGCGCCGGTCACTTACCCGTCCATATCACCCCCACCTTTCAAGCGATGGTGTCTAAAGCAGCCGCTCAGGTGGGTTTTCCCGCTTCTATCCTGATTCGTTCCCTCTCTCTGCCCTGGGTAGTAAATCTTTGCTTGAAGTTCCTGAAGGGTCAACCCAAAACCCTGCTTACCGCCCTGACAACCAACACCTGCACGCCAACCATCCTTCAAGCCGGTCAAAAAACCAACGTCATCCCGGCTGAGGCTTGGGTGCATCTGGATTGTCGTCGCCTGCCAGGTCAATCTCCCGAAGATGTCATCAAGGAAATCTTAGCCCTAACCGGGAATGGGGTTAGCTTTGAACCCCTGGATACCTCCCCTGGTGCAGCTTTCCCCACCGACTCGCCGTTCTATCGCTTGCTGGAAGAAGAAACCCGGAAACTCGACCCGCAGGGTATTGTCATCCCGATGATGATGCCTGGTGCCACGGATGCGTGTGTGTATCGCCAGGCCGGAATTACGATGTACGGTTTTACGCCAGGCCGATTTCCCGCAGATTTCCCGGTTTTATCCATGGCACATGGTCACGATGAGCGCCTCCCGATCTCGTTTATCGAAAGCGGTTTACCAGTTTTATGGGAGGTGGTGCGCAAGATCTGTGCAGCGACTTAATCAGGCCCGCGGCAAGACGATAGCATCAATGGCAGCTACCAGTTGTGCCAGCGTGGCTGCTGGCAACACCTTGTGACAATAAGGGAGATAATCCAGCATATCCGAGTCTCCACTGCCCCACATCCAGGAGGGCTCAGGGTTCAACCAGATCACCGTGCGCGCCAGCCGGCCAAAGCGTTCGATCAGGTCAGCTCGCGAAGGGTTAAAATTGTTCCGCCCATCGCCTACCACAATCAACGTTGTGCGTCGATCGAGGGTATACAGGTAATGGCGCTCGAATTCACCCAGCACCTGTCCCAAATCGGTGTTGTAATATCCGGGCGGCAGTCGCCAGAGAACGCCTGCAATGGCTTGCTGGACAGGTTGTCGATCGAAATCCGGTGAGATGTATTCGAGGTGATCAATGAAAGCAAAGGCATGGGTATGCGTGATTTGATCTTGTAAGGAATACAACAAACTCAGCATCAGCTCCGAACAAAAGCGCATCGAAGTGCTGACATCGCACAGAATAACAATTTTCGGTTTCAGCGTGCGATTGGCAAAGTGCAATTCCATCGGTACATGGCCGCTTTTGAGGGAGGCGCGCAATGTGGTTTTTACATCCAGTCTGCCCTTGCGTTCCCGCTGTAAGCGTAACGCCAGACGTGTCCGCAGGGCGGCTGCCAGACGCCGTGTCTCCTGGCGCAAGATTTCCATCTCTCGCGGCGTCAAGTGCTGTAAGGGACGTTGCATTAAGTCTTCAATGGGAGGCAATCGCCTGGATTGAACAGCCTCTAGCCGCTGGCGCTCGCCGATCTCTTGACGGATTTGTTCCTCAAGGGCTTGCAGATTTTGTTGAATGCCAGCACGCAACTGTTCAATTTTTTGGCGATTGAGGCCCAATTCCTGCAAGGCTTGAAGCAATTCTTCAAACGCCTGACGCACCTCATCGAATTGCAGGGCTTGCAGGTAGCGTTGTAAGAGTTTTTCCTGGTTGCGATCGAGTGGCAAAGGGTGAGCGTTCAACAACTGGTTAAGTTCGGTTAGTTCATCGGCAGTAAGTTGTTCCCCGCGCAAAATTTTCTCCATGCGTTGGCGCAATTGTTGCGCAAATTGGCGCAACGCTTCCGCAAGTTGGGCGGCTTCTTCGGGAGTTAAACTGTCCAGCAAGTTGTGCATGAGGGGGGGAGGCTCAGCCTGGAAGAAAAGGTCAAACAGGCGCTCAAAGGTTGGGATATCGCGCCGGTCTTTGATCAAGGTAGCACGCAGGCTCTCCCGAAAGCGTTGGCGATCTTGGATGCCAAGATGCTGCATAGCCAGGAAAGCATCGGCGCTTTCAGCTAAACTGACCCGCACTCCCTGAGCTCTCAAGGCGGCGATGAATTGGAGTGTACGTTCTTCCATACCATCACCTCATCAGCTTCAGATGGCCATTGTTAATTTTGCCAGCGTGGTGGCAGCGTTGAGCGCGGCGATGGCCCTTCATCGGTTGCGCCTTTGCTTAAGGAGCGCCGCACCCGCTCTAAATCTGCCTCGTGTTTCAAAAGCACACTCAAGGTGGTCTGCAATGTCTGTTCATCCAGGGCACGTGCGTTAAGGGCTACCAGTGCTTTTGCCCAATCCAACGTTTCACTGATAGAAGGAGACTTGCGCAGGTCCATGCGCCGCAAACGCTGCACCAGTTCTACCGCCTGGCGGGCTAATTTTTGCGACAGATCAGGCGCTTTCAGGCGCACAACCGCCAGCTCTTGCTCCAGATTCGGATAGTCGATGAACAGGTATAAACAACGTCTTTTAAGAGCTTCGCTCAATTCGCGGGTATTATTGCTGGTCAGGATCACCAGCGGTTGATGAACAGCCTTAATGGTGCCGATTTCGGGGATGCTGACCTGAAAATCGCTTAAAATTTCCAGCAAAAAGGCTTCAAATTCGGCATCGGCGCGGTCAATTTCATCGATTAGCAGAACCGTCGGCGTTTCAGAAATAATCGATTTCAACAGAGGCCGGGCTAGCAAGAACCGCATGGAAAAGAAGACGTCTTCCTCTTCCGCAATGCGGTCTGCAGCCTGGCGTAATGACTCTGCTTCCGCCAACAAATCTTGCAACTTATCGCGCAGCAATTGGGTATAAAGCATTTGTTTGGCATATTCCCATTCATAAAGGGCTTTGGTCTCATCCAGCCCCTCATAACATTGCAACCGAATCAGCGGGTAACCGCTTGCGCCGGCCAGCGCTTTTGCCAGCTCGGTTTTCCCTACGCCGGCCGGGCCTTCGACCAGGACCGGTTTTCCAAGCGCATGGCTGAGAAAAAGCACCGTAGCAATCTCATCGCTGGCAATATACTGTTGCGCCTGCAATGCAGCCTGTAACGATTTCGGCGAAGAAAAGATGTTCATTGGCTTCCCTTTCTAGCAGCCAAATATAACACATTTCGGGTTAGATTTGTATATTTTCTACGTCAGCTTGAATCAGCTTCGGTAAGAGATTATTCCCCCTTATCCATTGTAATGCAGAAAGACTATGGAGAAAACATTCGCTTTAACTCTAGAGTTTGGGTGGATACGATTGGCATACCGTTTGCCGCTTTTGTCCCGATTGAATCCTGAGAAAATAACAAAGGTCGTTGGAGTGAGGGACTGGCTAGCGCTTGAAACCCTACTCTGTCAACAAACAGATTACTGTTATTCACCTGGTCGGTTTCAGCCCGGATCTGCAGGATAACCGATTGTCCTGTATAAGCGCTCAAGTCAATGGTATGAAGCACCCAACCCTGCGTCTCTTGATCGGCGCAAAGCGGGTAAACCTCCACAACCGAGTTGTTCACCAGCACCCCACCAAAGTCATAGCCACAAACATCTGCGGAGTCAATCCACTGCCAGTAACTTAAGATAGGGCTATCGGTAGGAATCAATACCGTCTGCTGAAGAAATGAGATTTCATCATAAGCTCCACCCAGCCAGGTCGCCCAGGTGCCGCTATAAGGAGGCGCTGCGTTCTGAGTCTGGTTGATGTTATAGATGAGGTCATATCCTTTCTTTGAGTATTCTTGCCAGATTACTTTTCCTTGTTCAAAGTCGCCGTTGGGAAGCAAAACAGATAGGGGGATAGGCTTTAGAACGAACGGTAGGTATATCGAGGAGCGACCTGGCGGAGGCGGAGGGTACGGCGATGGGTAAGGTTCAGGGGTCGTCGGTGGGGGTGTAGTTGGCGCTGCGGTGGTCGGTGGTGGTGTGGTCGGCGCCGCGGTGGTCGGTGGCGGTGTAGTCGGCGCTGGAGTAGTAGGACTTGGGGAAGGATTGTACACCAGATAATTTGCTCCCAAACCGACATTCGATATCCCATAGCGGATGCGCATATAGCCGCTCTCGCCCCAAGAGGGACCCCAGGAATTCCTCAAAATCCACACCCCTTGGGCGTCATCCCAGCCAACCAACACAATCCCATGGTTGACCATTGAGCTCCCACAAACGCTTTTCTCATCGGTCGAAAAGACTCCTCCTCGATAAGAATCGAAAGCCGGGCCAACACAAACGGCTGCGCCAACCGGCCCGTAGTTGAGAATGGCCTGTTTGATCTCAGCTACAGAGGGGATATTCACGTTTCGATTGACATAAGACCAGCTAAGAGCGCGGAAAGGGTGAGTGTACGGACCTGAACAGGGCAGATCCTTGGCTTGATAAGGAAAGGAGCTTTCCAATACTGCTCCGGCTTCGCTTTCACTCGGAGGCGTCTTCCAAATGTGATAATCATGGGCGAACCATCCACCATTACACCCCCAACCGTTGGTATTACAGGAAACCAGATACTGCTCGGAGAGGTCCTGGCTGTTGTTATCGGCAATGAGCAGTTTCGACTCAAAGACCCCAACGGTTGCGAATGCCCAACAACTGCCGCAATTTCTCTGATCCCGCACCGGGGTGCACTTCCCCAACGAACACCAGTTAAACCAAGCGGGAAGCTCTTGTGCAGAAGCAATCTCAAGGGGTACCGGCGTGCTTTCCAGGGGAAGAACCTGCAGAGAGTTTGGGCTCTCCAACTCGGATTGGGGAATGGGGAGACTCAGGGATTGAGCCAGTTCGGATAGAGAGACCCCTTCTCCGTTGACAAGGTAAGAAACCTTTGCTGTTTGGTCTGCTTCCCAGGGACGTTGATACCACAAGCGGATAGTAGCTGTGGTTGAACGAAGTCCTCGAAAAGGGACGATTTGAGCAGCCATTCCGCCGATGCGGGGCTCCATCTGGCGCAATTGCGCTTCTTCGCTTGTGACAGCTAGATTCCTTTCCTCCTCTTCTACTTCCCAAAGATAGCCCGTGGAGGGGTTGGCAGGTAGCACCAACTGGAAAGCCTGACCTGCCCGAACAATCCCGCTGAGTTCGAGGGTTATTGTCCCAGCCAGGCTACTGATCCCACAGGGGTTGTCCAACAAGAAAGCTCGCAGGTCTGCCAGCGATGCACCTGAAATCGGCGTCCCTTGCCCTTGCAGTGAGTTTACCGCTGCAGAACGTTGCACGCCCTGCCAGGTACCATCGGGTTGAAGATTAACCACAAATTCGACCGATTTATGCTGCAAGAGAGCACATCGCTCTGAAGCCGGGGTAGAAACGAATTTCTCCCAGGCTGCCTGCGCAGGGGTTTTGAATCCGCCAACAGACAGGCTCAGCCAGATGCCAACCGATAACAATAAGAGAAAAGAGAGGATGCGTGAACGAAGCAATTTCATTGGATTTCCCTCAGGGTATGATGTCCGCAATTTCCGCCAGGTATTGGATTGATAAATCAACCAGATATTAGCATAAAATAGGTTGTAAAATCATAACAATTTTGCAAGGATCAATTAATCCGCAATATTAAGTGCTTTACAGAAGCAAAAAAGGTGTTTTTCTTTGCAGGTCATCAGAAATTTATGGAGTGCGGAAATAAACCATCCGCACTCCATAAAATTCATCATAAGCAACCGTAAGCACCCCCTTAACTTCTGGCAAAGGAACTACGGTGTATAAAACACCTCAACTGCAGGAGAATCATTCGTGAAAAGTGAGCTGGCTTCATCCGATTCAAAGGTCGGTAAAGAGGCCGGTTGGGAGCTGTTTTGCCACGTGAACGAATTTGTGAAAGGTCCACCGTTAAACGTTCCACACCCTTCAATATATAAGTTGGTAATTCGATCGGTGACGGAGGCGGTTGTGGAAGAAAGAAATGTACCGCTTCCATTCAAAGCCCCGCTGAAGGAGAATTGATTGTTGGAAATCGGCAAAGGATTCGGTTTCCAGATTTTCCAGGTTTGTCCACTACACGGACCTCCGCTCAAGTAGACAAAAATTGTATAGAGGTTAACATTCGCCCGATCGGTACTGACATAGAAGTATCGCGAGCCGCCCGCCGTGCGCCAATACCCTGCATCAGGACCCAGTTGAGGTTTGAGGGTAATGGGCAAATAGATCTTTGAAGTCGATGGGGCAGCCGGACGAGACCACCCAAGGTCTTGCAAGAGGCCAAGGGTAATGGAACCTGGATAATGGATCGACGCGCCAGCAGAAATTGCATAAACCATTAAACGGTGAGACGTATTTTTGAACGTGTCGTAGTCTAAATGTGCATAACTTGATCCGGGCATCCACGAGCTAGGAGCGAACATTTTTGGACGACTTCCTCCATTGGCTGCCTTGGCATGATTGCCATTAAAATACAAATTATTGCTCGTCAATTGACTTCCCAAATTAGGAGAGAAGTTGGGAAAAGCACTTGTATCTAACAGACTGTTCCCCGCACCGTTTTGCATAAATCGATCATACGCGTCCGGGTATCCATAGTTGGTATCCCCCCAGCAACCGTAGTTCGAACCACCACATTCATTTCCATACCACATCGAGCCCGAAAATCCCAATCCATGGGCAATTTCATGTAAAACGACACTCACAAAGTCATATTTACTAGCAGGGGTATTTCCATCCGTTCCAAAATACCAATCGAATGTGCTACTGTAAGCGATGTAGATGTCGGCTTGGGTTGGCACGATATCACTTCCATACAGGGAATTTGCCAGTGCAATCGGATACCAGGTATTGGGTTGCGGCGCGTTTTGAAAATTGGCGCGGTAACTTACCACACCGCT
>DAOTZA010000051.1:0-36956 GCA_034434515.1 Anaerolineales bacterium
CTCGAAGTTTGACCGCCTTGTGCCAGCGCAGCAAAAACGCGGTGAGCGTGAATGCGTTGGTTGCTACAGACCGCTAAAGCGGTGGAGTCGATGAACGAGATGCCCGGACACTTCCCCAGACGGCGGTGGCGCAGGTAGATGACCAACGGAACAAAAACGGATGGGATGGACTCCACAAAACGAGTATAGCTGACCAGGTTGGGAAACTCTGCTCGCCAATGCTTATAAACGGGCTCGGTGTAATCGGCTTTGAAGTTTCGATAGTGGGATTGGTGGAAAGCAATCAAGATGGTCATGATGTCACCGATGGACAGGGAACGAGCCCGTTGGCGCTGGTTTCACTCCGCTGGCGAGCAGATGACGATCCTAGTTGGGCAGACATGCTTTGCAAAAATCATCGACAGCACAGAAGATTTCGAGTAAACTGCTGAGGGTCTCCTGAGGTGTATATTTGTTTTGTAGTGATATAGTTTACTCCCTTTTGGAGACCCTCGCCTTATCCCGAATTCACGTATCTTTAATAAAATCATACTGGGGGACTTTGGGGACTTATGCTTTTTCATCGGTGAAACAAACTGCTCATTCTCGCGTCCAAGTCAGTTGAAAACCACCCGGAGACATCGGAAGTGGAATGTCTTCCTCCAGGTGTCAAACCCTTCTCTTCTAACCCCAAGCGATACCGGCGCACCTAGTCAGGAGTGACCTGTTCAATGTCGGTCTCGACTTTCCTTTGGGTGAATTTGCGAAAATTTTCCAGGTTATCACGGTAGAATAGAATGGTTTTGCGGGTTAAGCCACGAGCCTGGCAGTCGACTAAAATACTCCTGATACCCTCGCCGATGGGAATTGACAATGGGTTGGTTGTGTCTTTTTTCACTCACTAGAGTCCCCCTTTTCTACCCCCACCCTGTGGGAATTCTCGGCGCTTATTTCAACCTTATTCCCAAACAGATGACCCGTGCAGGACTCGAACCTGCAACCAACTGATTAAGAGTCAGCTGCTCTACCGGGTTGAGCTAACGGGCCAGTGTAGTAAAATTATACCGCATTGCCCAATTCTGTCAAACCTTTATTGACGATTGGTAAGTTCTTTGCTATCCTTAAGCATAATGAATTTAACCCGCATCACTCCCACTTCCATCAAGGGCATTCGTGTCGGTCATGCCCATGATGAAGAAGCGCTTACCGGGTGTACCGTGATTCTGTGCGAACAAGGTGTTGTGGGGGGAGTAGATCAACGGGGTGGCGCGCCGGGTACGCGTGAAACCGATGCCCTGCATCCTGTTCACCTGGTGGAAGTTGTTCACGCGATTGTTTTGGCTGGTGGATCGGCTTTTGGATTGGATGCTGCCAGCGGTGTCGTTCGCTATTTAGAGGAACGAGGAGTTGGATTCGACACCGGCGTGGCAAAAGTCCCGATTGTGCCAGCCGCAATCCTCTTTGACCTCAACATCGGTAACCCACAAATCCGTCCCAACGCTCACATGGGCTATCAAGCCTGCCTGAATGCCTCCACCGCCGAACCGGCAGAGGGGAATGTTGGCGCCGGTATCGGCGCAACGGTCGGAAAAATTCTTGGCATCGGTCAAGCCATGAAAGGAGGCATCGGTTGCGCCGGAATGCATCTTGGCGGTGGTGTATTGGTCAGCGCCATTGTCGCTGTGAATGCCTTTGGTGACATCGTTGACCCAAACAGCGGTGAGATCATTGCCGGCGCCAGGAGCCTCCAAAAAGGACCTCTGAAGATCGGCAAAGGCGACTATTTTGCCGACACCCTCGAAGTCATGAAAAGTTTGGTTGGGCGCACGGTTTTGTCTTTTGCCAGCCGCGGTCATACAGTGATCGGCTGCATTATCACCAACGCCAAATTATCTAAAGAACAAATCACCAAAGTTGCTCAAATGGCTCAGGATGGGGTCGCCAGATCGGTTCGTCCAGCCCATACAATGCTCGACGGAGATACGATCTTTGCACTTGCTACAGGCGAGAAGAAGGCGGATGTTAATATTGTCGGCGCGTTTGCTGCTGAAGTTGTTGCTCAAGCGATTGTCCAGGCAGTTCGGCAGGCAAAACCGGTTGCGGGTTTACCTGCTGCTTTGCCATAATGGGAGATTTTTCTTTATTATTGGTAGACCGGAGAGAGGATGATGAGTGGCGAGACAATTCTGATTGTCGAAGATAACCAGGTACTGCGGGAGGGCATCCGAGAAATTCTAGCCGTGGAGGGCTATCACGTTTTATGTGCCGCAAACGGAAAAGAAGCCCTGGAGGAAATGTCAACGTTCAATCCCGATCTAATCCTTTCGGATATTGCCATGCCGGAAATGGATGGCTTCGAATTTCTAAAGATAGTTCGTTCACGCCCGGAATGGGTTACCATTCCCTTCCTCATCCTCACGGCTCGAGGCGAAAAAGACGATGTCCTGATCGGCAAGAGCCTGGGAGCAGAAGATTATTTAATCAAACCCCTCACCCGTCAGGAACTGCTGACCGCAATTCACGCTCGTTTAAGTCGCGCCCAGGAAATTAAGCTTGCCCAATTGCACAAAGCCTACGAAGATAGCCTCACTGCCCTTGCCAACGCCATCGACGTTCGCGACCCGTATACACGCGGTCATGTTGAACGGGTTACGGCTTATGCACAAGTAATTGCCCAACAGATGGGATGCCGCGACGGGCTTATCGAGCAAATCCGCTTCGGTTCGATCTTGCATGACATTGGCAAAATTGTCATCCAGGACGAAGTATTGTTGAAATCTACTCCGCTAACTTCCGAGGAATGGCAACAGATGAGACAACATCCCATCACCGGCGCAGAGATGATCAAGGATATTACCTACCTGGCTGCGGCAGCGCCGATCATCCGTCACCATCATGAACGCTGGGATGGCAAAGGCTATCCGGATGGCTTGAAAGGAGAAGAAATTCCATTAGGCGCCCGCATTGTCGCGGTTGCCGATTCCTTCGACGCTATGAGCATCGATCGCCCTTACCGCAATGGACGTGCTTTGGAAGAGGCTTATGAAGAGATTTTAAGATGCAGCGATACGCACTTCGACCCGCGGGTCGTCAAAGCCTTCCAGCGCGCTTGGGAGCAAAATAAAATCCAACTGATCTACGCCTCAACCAGAACCAGCGTCCCATCTTTTGACTCAACATAATTTCCCCCTCGCGGTACGTTGGGTAGCGTCCAGCGATAAATCCATTTCGAGGCCGCCGGGGTGAGATTGATACAGCCATGGCTGCGCGGTCGTCCATAATCGTTATGCCAGTAAGTACCGTGAATCGAAACTCCCGTCCAGGAGATAAAAGAAACCCAGGGAACTCCCGGCAAATCAAAACCGTTGCCTCGCTCTTCGTTGGCAGCCATGTGTCGAGAAGGTTGCTTGCGCTCGACGCGGAACTCTCCGACTGGAGTGTCCCCTTCAAAAGTCCCGGTTGAACAACGCGCCGTCAGAATCACCCGTCCGTTCTCATAGGCATACAACTTTTGCTCACTCAGCTTGATGACAATTTTCTTATCGGCTACCGAAGTACGAATCGGGGTTACTTCGTCTTCACTAACTGCGCGTAGATGGGTTGCATCAATATAGTGATACCCTCCAAATAAATCATCCACAATCTCGTACCACGGATTGCCAAAATTATCGGTCGTCAAGGAGGTCACCCAATGGGTGCTACCGTAATAATAGCGATAACTGCGTTTCAATCCGTCTCCCTTGCGCGTCCAGGCTTGCGTAAATGGAACACAGATTTCACCTAAGAACCCACCGTTGGGTATAGAAGTTAATGGTGTTGCCGGTTCATTGCGGACGAACTGTACCACTGAGGAATGAACCCACCCCTGATCGGTGCGTAACCAGATTGGATTGTGCCGCGGTTCGGGATCGCCGATTCTGCTTTCATAAATATTAACTACCGTGTCGGTTACATAATATCCCAACTCCACCCCATTCAAACTTGGGCGATCGTAATAGCGCAAAGAACTGACCGTCCGCCCGAGCAAGATCGGCTGTTCTTGGAATGTCGCAAGTGGGCGGAAGCGTCTTTGACTGGTAAAGGCTAACGAAAACAGACTTGCCAGACCCAATTTTAAGAATTCACGTCGCTGCATCTCTGAACACCTCTAATGAACCTTTCTTATGAAGATTATACCAATAGACTGAAGCAAAACCCTGGGTTTTCTCAAACCAGTTCGGGCTTTCTCTCCGATCTTTGTGCATGTACAGTTCAATCGCTTCCTGTGCGTCCTCTGTAAAAACCAACCGTGGCTGACAATGGATGGTACGGGTCACGGTTGAAGTACGTCTCTTTGGGGTAAAAGGCTTTTGACAAGGCAGTTATTTCATTCCAATACAAATTAAAGAACATTCGTTCTATTTTAATAAAAATCCCCTTCTAAAACGGTTAACTTTCGCTGAAATGAATTTATAATACTTCTAACCTATGGCGAAATGGTCTCCCTCTTCCAAACCCACCTATGCCGGCGTCAAACGCTATGTTTATCTTTCTCTGCTCATCCTTCTGATCTTGTTTTGGGATTTGATCAGCGGGGTTTTCCGAGGATTCCTGCTGGTTCTCCGCCCTCCAGAGACATCGGCTTCAATTCCAGTTGAACTGCTCCAGTACTGGGGGCGGTTTGCACTGGTAACGATTCTATTCCTATTCACCTTCTCTCTTTTTCTCCTTCTCATTGCATACTTCATCTTACCCAATCTCATGTTAGAACAACATCTTGAACTCTGGAAGAGACTCTGGTTGTACCTGATTGGAAAACACGGAGCAGCCGTTTTTGTCCGCAATGGAAAAACCCTAGCAGAATTCGGGGAAAAGAGCAAAAGGGGAGTAGGATTGCTTCTGATTGATCGTCAAAGCGCAGTCATTGTCGAGGAAATCGGTCGCAATCAAATGTCCCGGATGAAAGTTATTGCGCCGGGGATTGCCTTTCTCAATCCAAGACAAAAAATCCGCGGCAGCGTCGATTTACGCCCGCAACGCCGTTCCATCTCAGACCTGCACGCATATACCAAAGATGGTGTAGAGGTGATGACCAACCTCTCTACGGTGTTTACGCTAGGGCAATTGCCCGAAGTTCTTTTGGTGACCTATCAACTTGATGGAGATCAAAGTCAGCCCATCGCCGACTTGCTGCGGGTCATTCAACTCTCTGAGCCTTCGCCATCTCTGCTAAAACCTAACGCTCTCAGCCGCACGGTTTCTTCCTTATCCAATGAAATCGATCCCGACGATCGGGAAGAGATTCACCGCTTTGTCCAAAATTTTCATTTGGGCACATCCAATTCTACGATCTCCGCACAAGCTGAGCGGCTCAGCGGTCAAACTATTGTCGATTCCCAGCGCATCCTCTCCGCCTATTTTGCTATTCCATCTTCCCAACCCTTGCATCCTCCCCTGGATTGGAGCGACCTACCATTACAAATTGCTATTGACCTCTTTCGCGAATTTATCGCTTCCATCCCTTATCAGGCTATCTACTCCCCTCACCGTCCTTTCACCCATTCCCTAACGGAATTGAAATCTCAATTCTCGAAGCGTATGCGCAATCAAGGGGTGCTGGCCTTTCAATTCGTTCAGCGGAAAGACAACAACCCCATTCGCATCGGGGACGAATGGGAGATTGCCGAATTAATCTTCTATCCGGTACAACGACTTCACGCAGCAAAATTCCTGCGCTCAAAGGGAATTAAAATTCTCAATGCAACCTTTGGCGAATTAAGACCTGCAGACGAGACCATTGAGAAACGACTATTTGACCAATGGCTGCTCGGTATCGAAAAGCAACCTCTCCGAAATTCCGAAAGTGAACTTGCAACATCGCTACAAACCAAGCCCCCCGCCAGAGATTTTCAAATAGCGACCAGATTCAGAGAAGCCTTGAATTCAACCGCTGGATCAAGTCAAGTGAACCTGACCCAATTCCTTGCAATCCTTGAAGATGAATTAAACGACCCCCAAGTGCGAAAAGGGCTTTCGGCTGAAACACTGCAACGCTTTCAGCAACTGCGCAACCAACTCTCAAAAACCCAGGCATCTGTTCCTCATGAGAAGAGACCATGAAACCCAAAAAGATCGCCTTTTTGTCAACCTGTTTATTTTTCCATAACCTTTTCAGCGGTTATCATGGCTGGGGCTTGATTCGTTTGGGGTTAATCATGACCATTGGATTGGCTTTGAGTATGATTTGGGGCGCCGTCCTGGAGCGAGAGGCATTAGCGGTGCTTGCTGAAAGATTCAAATCAGCCCTCCCTGTTTTGGACTTACTTCCCACCCCTCTTTTCCTGCTCTTGCTTACTCCATTCCACTGGGGCTCCTTGCGTCTCTTTCTAATCCCGATTTTTACCTTCATGTTTGCTTTACTATTAGGCGCTCGTTACCTTCAAGATATTTACAACCTATCCAGCCTGAAGCCCTGTCTTCGTTATCTCATCGCCTGCCTGTTCGGGTTTCCTTATCCAACACTGAAAATCGGCGCTTCTGAAGAGGGTGAAAAAATCCTAGACGCCTCTTATCTGCCCGAAATTGGAGGACCTGGCTACCTTGACATTCCCTCAGGATACGCTGTTGCAGTCAGCCGCCCGCAAGTAACCTCAAATATCTATGGAGAAGGGATGCATTTTCTTGAGCGCGGCGAAAAAGTTGAGGAATTTGCCGACCTTAACGACCAGACAGACCGCATAGAAGCGATGAGTGCCTTCTCCTATGAAGGAGTTGCCATTCAAATCTCTGATATCCATTATGGTTTCCGCCTGAAACAATCGCCCCCCTTCGAAGCCTCCCGTGTTTCTCGGGAAGCACAGAAGCCTTCTTACTTTTCCACGCAAGCTTTGCGGAACCTGATGCAGAGCCGGGTTGTTACCGAACAAGGTCTGACAGATTGGCGCACCATGGTCAAGGGAATGATCCGCTCTACAATCAGCGATTTCATTTACCGACACACCGTTACAGAGCTATTGAAACCTCCCACCGATTACAATCCTTACGCAGACCTGAAACGAACATTCCAATCACGCCCCATTCGCGAGCGTCTTCGCCAGATGGGAACAGAACTGCTGTGGATTAATCTCGGTCTGTTTGATCTTGAAAAACCGGCCTTCAAACAAGAACTGCTCAAAAGCTGGTATCCTCAGGACTCGCTTCGAGCTCCGACGGTTTCTTCGCAACCAGACGCGTTTCTTCCTCAAAGCGCTCCGGCAGATCGCGCCCAAGCCACCTTGATTGAAGACCTGCTGACTGCATTGGCAAAGTCTCCACCGGAGAACCTGCTCGAAAATCTTCGCACCGTTCTATCAGCTCACTCATCCCCTTCTGCAACTGCCGACTGAAAGAAGTATAAGGCACCAAAGACCCCCATACGGTATAATCGTTCAACTGAAAGCAAAAACCGAGGAGGTTCAATGCAGACAACCTGGCGACTGATCATTACGCCCTCCGCTCGCGGGGCATGGAATATGGCCGTGGACGAAGCAATCTTGGAAGCCATCGGCAAGGAACTCGTTCCACCCACTTTACGGCTTTATAGCTGGCAACCGCCTTGTTTATCTCTCGGCTATGCGCAGCCCATCGCGGATGTCCATCTACCCGCTTTGCTCTCCAATGGTTGGGATCTGGTCAGACGTCCCACTGGCGGAAGGGCTATCCTTCACACGGACGAACTGACTTACGCTGTCATTGGCCCTTTGCACGAACCTCGTTTGCAAGGCAGCGTTTTAGAAAGCTATCAGCGTCTATCACAAGCCTTGCTCAAAGCCTTATCCTTGCTTCAAATCCCCGCTCAGGCTAAGCCGCTTTCTTCACCATCCGCTTCTGCACCTTCCGGCCCACCTGCTCTCTCAACCTCTATAACCGACCATCCCAACCCGGTTTGTTTTGAGAACCCCTCGAACTATGAAATCCTTGCCAAAGGGAAAAAGATTATCGGCAGTGCTCAGGCGCGCCGCAAAGATGGCGTTCTCCAGCATGGCTCTTTCCCACTGTACGGAGACCTAACCCGCATCCTTCAGGTTCTGGCTTTTCCAGATGAAAAATCCCGTCAGGAGGCAAAAGCCCGATTGTTGCAGCATGCTACTACAGCCGAAGAAGTGCTGGGCGAACCGCTTGGCTGGCAAGCAGCCGCTAATGCCTTTATTCAAGCCTTTGAGCAAACGCTCGACCTGCGGTTCGTGAAAGCCGATCTAAGCGGCTTTGAGATCGCCCGCGCAGAAGAGTTATGCCACGAAAAATATTCCAGCCTGAGTTGGAATCACCGTATCTAAGTCAAAGCCTGGTTTACTCCTCAAAGATCACATCTCGATACCCCAATTGTAAAAAGAGGCGCAACAGGTAAGCTTGAGCGTTGCGATTTGCCTGTTCCAGGATGCCATCCTCCAGAGCTGCTTTGCGAATCTCCGCCTCGGCAGCACGGCGAGCTTCGGTCTCTAATTGAATATTTCCCTTCGTTAAAACCCCCGTTTCGCGGTCGTAGACGTAAGATTTGGCGTTATCTAACGTGGCAATAAAGATCTCTGCAGGGGGTAAACGAACATACAAAACGCCATTCTCCAGGCGCAAATCATTCGGGCTTAATTTCTCCAAATCCACGCCGGCAATCACTACCCCATGAGCTACCAGTAACAGGCGGTCTCCGAAGAGAAAGCCAAAAGCTCCTTGGCCGCTTTCGGCCGTAATCACTTTTTCCACCGAATACTGGATCGTCTCCAATCGCGCCAGCGAGCGAACAGAATGAATGATGGTTACCGGATCAGGGATAATGGTTGGGGTCGGATTGAGCACCTGTGCTACTTGCGTGCTGACATTTTGGGTGAGCTCCGAGAGGGGCTTGATAGCCGATTGCGCCTGTTGCAGCCCCTGTTCGACTGTGTTGACCATCATTAAACCGATCAACAACAAAACCCCGATGACCAAAAATCCAAAAAGAATCAAGAGAAAGTTATTGCGATTTTCCATAAATCTTATTATACTAGCCAAAGGTATTAAAACGTTCTGAGAATTCAATTAAGCTTCATCCATGACCGTTGGACTGCTCTCTCTTCATCTCATAATTCCCGGTTGCCGATCCCTCAAAGAAAAGCGCAGTCGGATCAAACCGTTGATTGCCCGCCTGAGGAAAGAGTTTAATGTCTCGGTCGCCGAGATGGACTATCAGGATACCTGGCAGGAAGCCCTCTTGATGGTTGCTACCATCAGCAATCATCAGGATCACTCACAACGCTCATTGCAAGCCGTTACCGATTGGATCGAGCGCTGTTGGCCAGATGTAACTGTCGTCAACGACACCTATGAATTTTTTTAGTGGAGAAGAAGATGGACCTGAAACTCAACGGATTACGCGCCTTGATTACCGGCGCCAGCCGTGGCTTAGGCTATGCAACTGCCCAAAAACTAGCCGCTGAAGGGGTACTTGTAGCAATAAACAGCCGCAACGAAGAAAATCTTAAGCAAGCTGCCTTGCAAATTGAACAACAGACTGGTGTCAAACCATTAACCATCGCCGGGGATGTAACTCAAACAGAAGGCGCTGCGCAGGTAGTACAACAGGCTATCGATGCTCTGGGAGGATTAGACCTTTTGACCACCAATGCTGGTGGACCTCCCCCGGCTAGGTTTGAAGAGATCGATGATCAACTATGGCAAAACGCCTTTGAGTTGTGCTTAATGATGCATGTACGTCTGATCCGCGCCGCTTTACCCGCCCTGCGCCAATCCAAAGCCGCCTCGGTGGTAACCTTTACTTCCTATTCTGCCAAACAACCTATTCCCAACCTGATTCTCTCCAACACCCTCCGCGCCGGTGTTCTTGGTTTGACCAAAAGCCTTTCTCAAGAATATGGTACAGAGGGCATCCGTTTCAACTCTGTTCTGCCAGCCTGGATCGAAACCGAACGGGTGATCGCCCTGATGAAAAACCGTGCCCAAATCAACCAGACCAGTGTTGAGATAGAGATTCAAAAACAGTCTCAGCAGAGTGTGTTCGGACGTATGGGCACAGCCGAAGAACTGGCTAACGCCGTTGTATTTCTTCTCTCTCCGCTTTCATCGTACATCACCGGCGTAATGCTTACCGTGGATGGCGGGATGTACAAAGCTCTCTATTAATTAATAATGTGCTCAGCAGGATCTTCCCCTTCTATTGCAAGGAAACGGGAAGCGAAAAAGGCTCTCCCGCTTCGAGCAAGTTGGTAAAGCGTCCCCTTTGTAAGATCAAATGCTCCTCAAGGAGCCGTTGCGCATCTTGCACAATGACCTTGTGCGGTGCAGAGGGCTCGGCTGCCAGCAATTCACTCCCCCGCTTTGCTTCACCAAACAAGACATAAGGCATTAACTTCTCTCTCTGACGGCGAACTAGTTGTTCTGCCATCTGGATGTATTCAGCAATGACTAACCTCTGGCGTAAGGTTTTGCCAAAACGCGTTAGCGGATGCCGAAAATATCGCTCCAAGAGCACATGACTGCACAGAACCGTTTGTACCATCGTCTGGGGAACGCGGTGTAAGAAGAGGCTAATGCTTTCCGACCATTTTTCCAGATAGTGGCGAGCCTCTGGATGAAAGGAAGGATCTGGATCTACGCCCCCGCTTGGAAAGATCAATAACGCTCCGCCAGACTCAAGATGACGGATTGCCTGGCGAGCTGCCAGCGCACGTCCACTACCCTGGCGTGGGGTGAAGATCAAAAATCGTTGCAAAGAGGGCAGCTTGCGGAAAAACGTCAACCCCGAAGCCAGGATACGTATGTCCTTTCGCCGAACGCAGGCAGGAATCAGCAGACTATCCACCGTGCCAGGGTGATTTGCGGTTAACAACAACGGCCCTTCAGCAGGAATGTTCTCCAAGCCGCGCACATACAAACCATGCACAAAACGCGGTAGCACCCAACGCGCTGCTGTACCGAACCCCTCTGCTTGAGCCAAGCAATCGAATTGCAGCGCAATGGCAATAAAACGATCAAGGGGCTTTCGCATGAGCGCCATAACCGCTCGTTGCAACCAGGGGTGATTCTCAATACCCAAAAGGTTGTAAAATTCTTCCAAGAGAGCCTGGCGCAGTTCTGAATCGCTCATGATAAAAAAGTATAGCATAAAAAATCTGGTAATGATGGCGCGGCAATCTATTCTCAGGACAACAGCCGCTCTCCAAATGTTGTATTTCAAACATTGCGTTGGATGAGAGCCACCGGTTGTTGAATCTGCACTTCATTCTTTCGGGATTAAGACATACCTTTTATAATACAGTTCACCAAAAATCAAACAAAGGAGTAAGCGGTTAAATGAATCGAAAAGAAGTTGCCCTAGAACGCTTTTCCCAGGGATACAACTGTGCGCAATCGGTGTTCACCGTATTTGCCACGGCGAAGAAGTTGGATCTCGAAACAGCTCGTCAAATCGCCGCCCTCTTTGGGGGAGGAATTTCACGCAGCGGTGAAATTTGTGGGGCAATCAACGGCGGATTGATGGCATTGGGACTAATCCTCGCAACTTTTGACCCCACCGACAACGAGGCAAAAGATCGTCTTAATCAACTGGGGCAGGAATTCATTTCGCGTTTTGAGGCACGTTTTGGTAACCGTCACTGCCGCAATTTAACAGGAGTTGACTTACGCACGCCACAAAGCCACCATGCCGCCAAAGCAAGTGGCGTCTTACAAAATCAATGTCCCCAATATGTTGCCTTCGCGGTCGAAGCTGTTGAAGAAATCCTAGAGGAACAAGAAAGGAATCCCCAAAGATGAAATCCTATCGTAAAGAGCTCTGGTTCAACGTGCCAGGTCGGCGCGGTTTTATCAACATCACCCCTCAAGTAGAAGAAGCGCTGCGCGAAAGTGGCATTCGCGAGGGTTTGATCTTGGTTAATGCCATGCACATTACCGCTTCGGTATTTATCAATGATGACGAATCAGGCCTACACCAGGACTACGATCGCTGGTTAGAAAACCTCGCCCCGCACGAACCGGTCGATCAATATTTACACAACCGCACCGGCGAAGATAATGCCGATGCCCACCTCAAACGCCAAATTATGGGTCGTGAAGTCGTAGTTGCTGTCACCAATGGGCGGCTTGACTTTGGCCCCTGGGAGCAGATCTTCTATGGGGAATTTGACGGTCGGCGGCGAAAACGGGTTTTGATTAAGATCATCGGGGAGTAAGATCTCTGCAGAAAAGTACCCTCACCCCAGCCCCTTTCTTTTGAAAGAGGAAATGGGGTGAGAGCGGTAACGGGGAGCGAAGCTAGCGGACTTATTGAGCGTAGAACTCGTGGGCTAAGCGCACCAGTTTTTCGTTTTCCTCATGTGTACCGATGGTGACTCGCCACCAGCCATTGCGTCCGAAGATATCTTCTTGACCACGCAGGATGATACCATGCTGCTCGGCGTATTTGATCATGTCTTTACCTGGCTTGCCGGTATCGGTGCCGTCAAAGAGCATGTAATTTCCATACGAGTCATATACAGTCAAGCCAGGAATATCGGCTAAGGATTGTTTATAAAACTCGATCTCGCGGCGGTTGAACTCTACCCGCTGGCGCAAAGCCTCGCGGTCTTCGAGGGCTGCCAGAGCTGCCCACATCGCAATTGTGCTGACGTTCCATGGAATTAACGTCGCCGCAATCTGCATGATCACATCCCGATCCCCCAAAGCGTAACCAAAGCGCA
The DNA here is from genome assembly GCA_034434515.1 of Anaerolineales bacterium. Taxonomy (GTDB): domain Bacteria; phylum Chloroflexota; class Anaerolineae; order Anaerolineales; family UBA4823; genus NAK19. Next base: position 12,669 of record DAOTZA010000051.1, read on the forward strand.
AGCCGGCTAAACCGTAAGCTTTGGAAAGCGTGCGCGAGATAATCACGTTCTTATAATCCTTCACCAGCTTAACCATTGAGCGCTCCAGATTCATCCCAGAGTACTCAATATAGGCCTCATCCACGATGAATGGAATACCCGTTTCCGCAATACGGGTGATATCCTTTTCGTCCATGAAGTTGCCAGTTGGATTGTTGGGGTGGGCAACCACAATAATCTTCGTTTTGGGAGTAATCGCATTCAGGATTGCATCGGCGTCAAACAAAATTTGCTTATCCTTGTACACCATTGAGGTCGAGACCAGCTTCCCGCCAACAACGGTGCAGCGCAATTTGTAAATCCCAAAACAGGGTGTCTGTTGAATAACTTCCTCCCCCGGAGCGACAAAAGAACGGAAGACCATATCGAAGATTTCGGAAGAACCATTGCCCAATAAGACATTCTCGGGACCCGGCAGGCCGTTCAATTCAGCGATTTTGCTGCGCACCAGCAGACCCTGATCCATATAGCGGTTGGCAACTCGGGCGTATTTCTCAATCGCAGCTAATACATTTTCCGAGGGGGGTAGTGGGTTCTCATTAGACATCATGCGGGCTAAACTCGGATTCCGCCAGGCAAGTTCGATGTGCTCCGAGATGTACATTGGCACACCTTTGATCCAGGGGACAAAATAATCTTCTATTGGGGACATAGTGACTCCTTTTTCGTAAGAATTTTCACAAAAAGAATTGTACTCCAAACGGGATAGTAGGACAACTCATCTGAGTTGCCCTACCATGCTCCGGAAACACCTGAACAGGAAAGGTTACTTGGCAGCCACATCCTTCAACCACTGCTCGTAGCGATAATCGGTAATGTCCTCGCGAAAACGCCCAAACCACAAATCCGCGTAACCCTGGAAGTCTTCGTCCAACTTCGAAATGCGGGTTTGGGTCGTTCCCCACATCGCTTCATGGATTTCGGACATACACCACATTAACTTGGTGCGGGCAAAGTTCTTCGGCGTGACCTCGCCAAAGTACTCCTGCAACAGAATGCGCACCTGATCATCGCTGAAGCGGTGATGGTGGCAGAAGTTACCCAAGTCGAAGAAGATGTCACCCATGCCAGCGTATTCCCAATCTAGAATCTTGAGTTCGCCTTTTTCGCCGGGAACATCCTCATCCAGAAAGTTCAAATTGAGCAAATCGTCATGGCAGGGGGTCGGAATGTAGGGATCCTTGAGCAGAGCTTCTTCGACTTCACGCATTTTCTGCATAATCCAATCGAAATCGAAGGGAAACTTCGCGCCATGTTCCTTCGACACTTTTGTCAACCACTCGACCCGACGGAAAACGTTAAATTCTCCCTCAACCGGCGGCGCGTTACGGTGATACAGGCGCAATTTTCGAGCCACGCGGCGAATGTTGTATTCTTTATTCATCTCCTCGGGCGGTATATGCTTCCCATTGATAAAGCGGGTAACCAGATATCCCTCGGGTTCAATGAAATACAACACTTCTGGGGCAACGCCGAGCAAGCCAGCCGCTTTGTTCGAGGCATATTCCACATCGCGACGAATACCCAGCAAGTCGGTGCTTTCGCCGGTGATCCGCAGCATATAGGATTTCCCATCGGCATCGATGCGATAGTTATTGTTGGTAATCCCACCTTTCAGGATGGTGGTCTTAATCTCTTTTGCATCCCGCAGAAAAGGAACTCGCTGAATTGCTTCTTCAAGTGTTAGAGTCATGGTTTCCTCCAAGTCAGTAGGGTCGATTGAGGGAGCAGGCATACTACCTGCCCCCACACGATTCAACTAATCATCTCCACGGGCAATGATTTTTTCCAGTTCCTCTTCAATGCGCCGTAGCTCTTCCTCGGAGGCTTTCTTCGGTCCCTCGAACCAGTGCTTTGGACCCAGTTGCCAGTAAATTACCATGAAGATGCCCAACGCCACCATCGTCCAGAGCGTCAATTCGTTAGGCGGCAGGATAAACAGGATGGTGATGAAACCGATCCAGATGAAGGCGATCACATTGATAAAGGGACCCCACTTGCCCAGATACCAGGGAGCCGTCTCGGGGGTTGTATATTCACCTTGTTTCTTGCGTTTATTGCGCCAGTTCAAATAGATGGGAATGCCATACGCGAGGTACAAGGCAATGGTACTGATTGAAGTGACAACATAATAGGCTGCGGCGTATACGGTCAGCAAGAAAGCAATGACACACGTTACCAAAATGGAATTCACCGGCGTGCGGTACTTTGGATGGATTTGTTTGAGGAATCCCGAGCCTGGCATCCCGTCGTCACGGGCAAAGGCAAACCACATGCGGCTCATGCTGGTAATCGATGACAGGCCACATAACCACATGCCACCCGCCACAATGATTGCGATGATGTCGGCAAGGAATTTGCTCAGGTTATAGTAAGCAATGTAGAGCACTGGATAATCATCGGTAGCCGTTGCAGCAATATCCGGGATCGAATAGGTCAAAGCCAGCAAGATGACGTAACCCACAACCGCCGAGACCGCCACCGACAGGAAAACACCCCAAGCGCTGTTCAGACGAGCCATCACCGTCTCTTCCGCCACATGCGCAGAAGCATCATAGCCGGTGAAGGTCCATTGAGCCTGGAGGAAGGCAAGCACGAATACTAAGGCAAAAGGAGCGGCGCGGTAAAGGTTTTCTAAGCCGGGAATGAGGTTAAAGAGCGGCGAATGCAAGACCAGGTTCCCGACTACCAGCGCAGGCGCGACCGTTCCATCTGGAAACTCCGCAGAGGATGCATCCAGTGGGTTCTCAGTGGTAACCGCGGTGAAGCCGAAAGAGAAGGGCTGGTGTGTCTTCCCAAAGAAGAATAACAAAATAGCAATGATCGCCACACCGCCGATGTGCCAGTAAACGCTGAAATCGTTGAGCAAGGCTGTCAAACGAATACCAAAGGCGTTGATCAGGATTTGGGGAATCATGATGATCACCATCACGAACAGATAGAAACCCCAGGAGTTGGCTGTCCCGAACAGCGGCACAGGCGCATCTGCCGGGATGCCAAGCATTCGGACGACCATACCGACGATGTATATTGAGGCCGCGATGTCAATTCCTGCGGTAATCGTAATTTGCCCCAGCATGTTTAACCATGCGGTTACCCATGCCCAACGCTTACCCCCTAAACGGTGCGCCCAGTAGTAAAGACCACCGGCGGTTGGGTAGGCAGATGCCAGTTCAGCCATCGAGGCCGCGACCGTGAGGGTAAAGAGCGCAACAACCGGCCAGCCAACCGTGTTGATAATTGGACCGGCAAATCTTAGGCCATATCCGTAGAGGATCATGGCACCGGTCAAAATGGAAATAATGGAGAATGAAATCGCAAAGTTTGAAAAGCCCCCCATTTCGCGGAACAGTTGTTGGGCATAGCCCAATCGGTGCAGGTCTTTCACGTCTTGCTTGATGATCTCTTCACGAGATTTTCCTTTCAAGTCAGCCATCGCAGGTTCTCCTTTTCATTAAGATAGAATGATTTTGAAGGATAAAGAGGATTTCAAGCAAAAGTAAACTATTGAACGCCTTCCACCACCTCCTTCCCAGAGAGAATTTAGAAGATCCCACCCAAATTCACCACCGGTCAGGGATGGGAAGCAGCCAACGACACTTCAAGCCCACCCCGATCCGGAAAGGTTACCAGAGTTGCGTCTTTCCCCGCTACTCAAACCATCGATTGTTAAAGAGCTTTCCGGATTAGAGAAGTTGTTTTAACTCACTGGCCACACGGTCAACCGTGAAGCCCAGTTGGGCAAAGACAACTTTATCCGGAGCAGAAGCGCCAAAGCGCTCTAGGCTCACCACGCTCGCCCTGGCAGGCAGGTATTTATACCAGCCCAGGCTAACCCCTGCTTCAACGGCCACCGTTGGAACATCGGCAGGTAAAACCGAGCGTTGATATTCTGGCGCTTGTTGATCGAACAATTCAAAACTCGGCATTGAAACCACGCGAGTGGCAATCCCTTCTTTTGCCAGTTGTTCGCTTGCTCCGAGCGCTAAAGCCACCTCTGAGCCACTGGCAACGAGGATCGCCTGCGGTTTTCCGCCATCAGCTTCAGCAAGCACATAGGCGCCCCGCTCCAGGCCCTTGCCATCGGTGGTGACGATCGGTACACTCTGGCGGGTAAGCAACAGCGCTGTCGGTCCATTTTTCCGCTCCAGAGCAACTTTCCACGCCATTGCCGTCTCGTTCGCATCTGCAGGGCGGATGACCACCAGATTGGGCATAGCCCGCAAAGCCATGGCGTGTTCGACCGGTTGATGGGTCGGACCATCTTCGCCCAAGCCAATGCTGTCATGAGTGAAGACATAGATCACCGGTAGGCCCATCAAAGCCGCCAGGCGAATGGCAGGGCGCATGTAATCGGAGAACACCAGGAAGGTACCGCCATAGGGACGAAAGCCATGCAGGGCTAATCCATTCATGATCGTCCCCATCCCGTGTTCACGAACGCCAAAGTGGATATATGAACCGCTGAAATCGCCACGCTTGATGATCTTTGCCTCTTTCGGTTTGGTGTTGTTGCTTGGCGTCAGGTCAGCCGAGCCGCCAATCAGCATCTCTAATTGCGGAGCAATGGCTTCTAACACCTTGCCAGAAGCAACGCGGGTCGCCAGAGGTTTATCGGCCGTGAACTGCGGCAGGGCATTTTCCCACCCTTGAGGAAGTTCACCCTTCATGAAACGTTGGAGTTGTTGGGCTTCCTCAGGGAATTGTTGCTGATAACGCGCCCACAGCGTATCCCATGCCTGCTGGGCATTTTGACCTCGCGCCTTGACTTCGTCAACGTACGGTTTGATCTCTGGAGGCACATAAAACGCCGGCTCGAGCGGCCATCGAAATGCCTTCTTGGTCTTGATGACATTCTCTTCTCCCAATGGTGCGCCATGAACGCTGGCATCGTCCTGTTTCGGGCTTTTATAGCCAATGTGGGTGCGGCAAGCAATGATGGACGGCCGTTCGGTTTCCGCCAGAGCAGCTCGCAAGGCTTTATCAATCGAGGCAAAGTTATGCCCATTCGCCCGTTGGGTATGCCAGCCATAGCCTTTGAAACGGGTGAGCACATCATCGCTATAGGCAAGTTCCGTAGGCCCATCAATGGAAATATGGTTATCGTCGTAGAACACGATCAGTTTTCCTAACCCCCAATGGCCGGCTAAGGAGGCAGCCTCATGTGAGACACCTTCCATCAGGTCGCCATCGGAGGCAAGGACAAAAGTGTAATGGTCAACAATCGGGAAATCCGGTTTATTGAACCGGGCCGCCAAAATCTGTTCAGCAAGCGCGATTCCGACCGCAGTAGAGATCCCTTGCCCGAGTGGACCAGTAGTCGTCTCCACGCCGCGCTCTGGATCATATTCCGGATGCCCAGGGGTAGCGCTTTCCCATTGGCGAAAGCGTTGTAATTCCTCCAAAGGCATTGGATACCCGAAGACATGCAAAAGGGAATAGAGCAGCATAGAACCGTGACCGGCGGAGAGAATAAAGCGATCACGGTTAAACCAACGCGGATCGGCTGGATTATGTTTCAAATAGTGCCCCCACAAGACCGTCGCAATATCTGCAGCCCCCAATGGCAAGCCAGGATGCCCGGAATTGGCTTTCTGGACTCCATCGATTGAGAGCATCCGCAGAGTTGTCGCGACAAGTTGGTCGAGTTTTGTGTATTCGGTCATTATCCCTACCCAATCAAAGAGAAATGAATGATTGATGTTGTAAATATAAAGTTGCTTGCCTCACCCCAATCCCCTCTCCGCTTGCGGAGAGGGGATTTATGGGGATGAAAGGAGGCAATTAGGCTGGCACTTTGTTTCCCAGGACTAACTTCATCCGTTCGCCGACATACTCTTCTAGGCCGATTGAGGCTTTGGCAAAGGCTTCGGCGGTTGCAACCGTGGCCGGATGATCGTTGAATTCGGTAATCTCCAAGCCATTGGGATCCATTGCTTGGATAGCATACGGAATCTTAGTCAGCTTGTTCATAACCTCCGCCGGGATCTCCTCCCCAATACGGTTAGAGAATTGCAAATCGTTGCACTTTTGCCACAAGGGTTCCAGCACATACGGCGGCATGGTATAGACGATTTCCCCACCGGCAATCATCTCGATATCCCAGAAGCGATACCGTCCAGCCACAATGGGGCCATCACGCATCGAGCAGGCCAACAACTTGCTGGCATAGCCGCCTTCGGTCAAGAGGCGATAGGCTTTGCGAAAGACATGGATACCAAACCAGTGCTTATCCTGCCAGGTGAGGGTGATCCCACGGCGAGCGGCCTGGACGTCAAGTTCGGGATTTTCGGTCAGGCGGCCGATCATCATGGTGATCACGGCGCGCCACTTGCTCATATCCACACCATTCTTCTTGGCAATCTCAATGCCCTCCATGGCAGCATTTGCAACGGCCATGATCTGCGGCAACATGAAGCAAGTCGTGACGTTGGTCGGGATCGCCATCGAGGTCAATACCTTGACCACCTCAACGCCCTGAGTGGTGCCAGGAACTTTAATCATCAGATTCGGCGCGATGGCGCGAATTTCCTTGGCATCCTCGATCATTCTCTCGGTATCGAAGTTTATGCGGGGGTCAAGCTGACCGGAAATGTAGCCAAAGCGCCCGTTCGAGGCTTCCCACATCGGCATTAGCATCTCAGCGCCACGCCGAATGACCTCTTTGTAGGTCATCCAGAACAGCTCGTGTTGCGTCTTGTCTTTATTTTCTGAAATGAGATTGTCAATCCACTCATTCCAAAAGTCAGGGTCATTTTTAACGGCGGTTAACGAAAGAGGAGGATTGGTAGTGCAACCACGGATAACACTTTTTGCTGGGTCATCGACATTAAAGAAACGAGTCAGCTCTTCTTCCATGGTCTTCTTGCGCTCGGGGGGCGCCCAATCGACCATCTTTTGCTTCCAAGATGTGAAGACTAATGGTGATGAATCCCACCAAATCTCCATTTCAGGGTTGGTGGCAACCAGACGCTCAATCACACTCGGGTTCATTGAAAAACCTCCTATCTTGTCGATCAAAGATTGTTGGATGAGCAACCTCATGCGATGAGGTTGTAAACTTCACAGAGAAGGAATTCTCTGTAACAGCCGAATCAATGACAATTAACGCTCCATGGCAACCGTCAGGGAGTACATATCGCCACGGTTGTAGCAATAAGTAAACTCCACTGCAGTGCCATCGGTTGCAAGAATTTTGCGTTCTTTATAGAGGATCGGTGAACCTGGTTTGATATCCAGTAATCTGGCTATTTCGCCAGAGGCTGGGCGCGCCTCAAGTTTCTGAATCGCTCGCTTTACCCTATACCCAAATTTCTCCATCACATCCCACAGATGCACATTCTCCAGCTTTTCATGGATGATTTCGGGAAATAAGCGGTGCGGAAGATATGAGTCGTGCACGGTGACGGGTGTTTCGTTGACAAAGCGTAAGGTGCGAATGCAAATAACACTTTCCCCCGGCTGCAGAAGTAGTTCTCTGGCTACCTTCTCAGGTGCCGCTGATATTTCGATTTTAAGCACCGTTGAGGAGGCATCAATCCCTTGCTCACGAGCGCTTTCAAAGAAATTGGTTAAGCGGGTATGGTCACGATCGAAATGCGGATAGGAGACAAACGTACCCACCCCCTGCTTGCGATGTAGCAACCCTTCCTTGATTAAGTCCAAAATCCCTTGCCTTACCGTCATACGGCTGACTCGATATTGCTGGGCTAATTCGTCTTCGGAAGGGATTTTTTGGCCGGGATGAAGCTTGCCTTGAAGAATCTCAGCCCGCATCGCTTCGCGTATTTTAACGTAGAGGGGAACACCTTCGGTAAGGAGAATTCTATCCACAGGGAGTCAACCAACGTCTTATAGATGTATAGACATCTATATTTTACATCGGGGTTTTGGCTTTGTCAAGTTAAAATTTTTGTCCGGTTTTGGAATCTGTAAAATCCCACAGTCTGCCACGAGTAAACAAACGGCAACAAGACAACTTCACATAGCGTTGTCCTGCTGCCGTTTCTTCTCCTACACGCCGCTTACCCCCTAATTGCGATGGACAAATTCGAGCTGGTCCTTTACGATCAAGGTTGAGCAAGGGCAATAATGCAATAATTTGCGAGGGAGAGAACCCAACTGCCATTGGTGACCTTTGCTTAATCGAGCGGCTCCCAGAACCACCAGGTCGAGCATCTCTTTTTCCACGTAGGCTCGAATTTGTTCGCACGGTTCACCCCTCAACAACACCGTTCGAGTAGGTAATTCGTGTTGTTGCAATATCAATGTAGCGTTGCGCAGAATGGTATCCGCATCCTGCTGCTTTGTCACTTTGGCGTTCCCATTGCCGTTTGGTTTGGGTTTCTGGAGGGCTTCTCGGTTAACCGGTTGCATTGCGAGCGGTGGAATCACATGAACAATATGGATTTCTGCTCCATCGGGCAATGGAAATGTGCCCAGATAATCGGCTGCAGATTCCGCTTGAGAAGAGCCATCGGTGAAAAAGCCAATTTTACGTAAGCCGCGATAGGGATGGCGGAAAATCAAAACCGGCCGATGGATTTGTTCCACCACTTTTTCAGCCGTACCTCCCAGCAAAATCCCTAGAGCATGGTTTAATCCGCTTGCGCCTAAAACAACCAGATGGGGCGATAGCTCTTCTGCCACCTGAAGAATGATTTCCCCTGGGTCTCCACCCTTCAGAAACGTTCGGGCACAAATCTCAGCCTGGTCGAGGCGCTGACGAGTTTGTTCCAGACAGGCCTCACGCAAAACCAGTCCTCTCGCGTCCTGTTGGCTGATCACCGAAAGAACGGTCACGGTGCAGTTATACAACGGCAAATCTACCAGCAGATCAATGGCTGCCAGCACATCCGGTGAACCATCATCAGCAAGTAAAATGCTGAAGTATTTGCGGTAGGGTTGAAGGGTAACCCTTCGGATCGGTTGTGGAAAATCGTATTCTATGGTCATTTCACTGCTCCTTTTTGCCAACTTTCCGCTGGACATCACACACCTCCTACGAAACAGAAAACGCCTGCTTCCATTTCGACCATCTCGTTCGTTTTTTGAACGAAAGGCAGCTAGCCAGGCGCACAAGGAGTAGATACTTTGATTGTCGCTGCCAGGACCTTGTGGACCTGGCATTGATTTCTGCGTTCATTATAGCATATTATTAAGATTATTTCAACAGGTTTAACGTATATTAACGTTGTGACATTTATCACAAAAGGGTTAGTTTTAAAAAAAGCCTGTGAGATTTTCGCAAACCTCACAGGCAATCGCTTTCTCTGTTTTCTTACTTGCCCAGTCGTTTCTTGAATTCTTCGGTGAGAGCCGGGACGATTTCAAATAAGTCGCCAATTACCCCATATTTGGCAAGGTTAAAAATGGGCGCGTCCTTATCTTTGTTAATCGCCACGATGACCTTGGATGTGCGCATGCCGGCCTGGTGTTGGACCGCCCCCGAAATGCCACAGGCGATGTACAGGTCAGGGGAAACCACCTTCCCGGTCTGACCCACCTGATGAGAATAGGGAATCCAACCCGCATCCACAGCCGCCCGGCTGGCGCCCACAGCGCCACCCAACACTTTGGCTAAGGCGCGCAGGGGTTCAAAGCCCTCCGGGCCATTCACGCCGCGGCCGCCCGAGACGATGATCGCTGCTCCATCAACCGAAACCTCGCCTTCTTCGACGACATAGTCCAGCACTTTTGTGCTCAATTGATCTTCGCTCAGCACCGGCGCGACTTTGGTTACCTTGCCGCTCTTGCCAGTCCCTCCTAGAGGGGGTGGAAATGCTCTCACCCGCACGCTGACCAATAGAGGTTGACCTTTTTTCGCAACTTCATTACACAATAATTTCCCGGCATAAACCGGGCGAGTGACCACTAAACTGCCATCTTTGACCTCTAAGCCGGTCGCATCGACGATCACGCCGCTCTCGAGGTCAATCGAGGCAAAAGCAAATAAATCGCGCACCCGGGTGCTGGCAGTGCCGATTACGACTTTCGGCCGCTCTTCGCCAACAACTTTTGTAAAAACGGCTGCATAGGGTTCAACCCGAAAGTCCAGCAGGCTGGGGTCATCGCAAAGGATCACTTCATCAGCACCGTAATCGAAAGCCTGTTGGGCAAGCCCTTCCACACCGCTGCCGATGGCCAGGGCAGTGATGCCGCTGCCAAATTGAGAAGCTACCATCTTTGCCGCGCTCACCGCCTCCCAGGCAGAAGGTGTAGCCTGACCCTTAAATTGATCGATGTAAACCCAAACTTGATTCGCCATGTTTTTACCCTCTCTAGATGACCTTCTCGGCTATAAGTTTTTCTGCCAGCTTGGCTGCGATCTCTTGTGGACTGCTGCCTTCGATCCACTCAACTTTGCTCTCTTTGACCGGCATCGGGTAGATCTCCGGCCAGGCAACAAAGGCCCCGTTAGCCCCGACCTGAGCGGAATCGATGCCTAGGTCGGCAATACCCCAGGTGGGGATGGTGGCTTTCGAGGCTTTGCGGATACCCATAAACGAGGGATAGCGTGGTTCGTTGATGCCCTTGATCACACTGACCACGGCTGGCAATTTTGCTGAGCAGACCTGACGACCTTCTTCCATGAAGCGCTCGACTTTGATGGTTTTGGCGGCCGGGTCGATCTCGTGAATCTTAATCACCTGAGTCAAGACCGTCCAACCCAAATGCCGACCAAGCATGGCAGCCGTCAAGCCTGTGTCGCCATCGATGGCTTGTTTTCCCAACAATACCAGGTCAACATCGCCCAGTTTCTGCACTGCTCTTGCCAGTGTCCGCGCCGTCGCAGACGCGTCTGAGCCCTTAAGGGCGGGGTCGGAAATCAAATAGGCTTCGTCACAGCCAACCGCCAGACAGGTTTTGAGCGCTTCGACTGCGCTTTCGGGTCCCATGCTGATGGCAGTGGCTTTACCGCCAAATTTTTCCTTGAGCAACAAGGCTTCTTCGTAAGCGTATTCATCCCAAGGGTTAACGATGAGTGGCGAATCTCCCCACGTGACATGGGAATCGACCACTTGTAATTTGGCTGCCGTATCCGGCACTTGTTTGACACAAACGACAATGTTCAATTTTAACCTCCTTCACTTTCTGATCGCAAGATAATCCACCCAAAGGGAGCCAGCCTTGACGTCCCTATCCAACTTGCTGGCTCCCTGATTGGCTTTATTCAAATTTTAGCATCGAATCCGCTCACCTTTCGGATCCCAGAGGGGTTCTTTGACAACCTCTGCACCGACAATTTCGCCAAAGAATTCGATTTCCAAACGAGTGCCGATTTTGGTGTAGTCGATGGGGAGATAGGCGTAGACAATGCTCTTCTTCACCGAGTAGCCATAACCGCCTGAGGAGACCCACCCGATGATTTGATCTTTCCCTTCGGGGCGGATAGGTTCCTTACCCAACGCAATGGTGCGATCGTCATCCAAAACAATACAACACAATTTGCGCTTCAGACCTTCGGCTTTCTGTTTCAGCAAGGCTTCTCGACCGAGAAAATCACCCTTGTCCAGCTTGACTGCGAAACCGAGTCCGGCTTCAAAGGGGGTGTAATCGGGCGTTGTCTCGCTCGCCCAATAGCGATACCCCTTTTCGAGGCGCAACGAATCGATTGCCTTGTAACCGGCTGGCACCATGCCTAGCGGTCGTCCGGCTTCCCAGAGCACATCCCACAATCTCTGACCATATTCCATCGGACAATAAAACTCCCAGCCCAACTCTCCAACGTAGGTGACGCGCATTGCCTGGCAAGGCACATCTCCAACGGCGATCTTCTTGGTGGTCATATAAGGAAAGCCTTCGTTCGATACATCATCGGTGGTCACCTTTTGAAGGATCTCTCGCGCTTGTGGACCCCACAAACCGATGCAGGCATAAGCTGAAGTTATGTCCTCCACAATGACCGACCCATCTTCTGGCATATTCATGCGAATCCACGAAAGATCATGCTCACCAAAAGCCGTACCGGTGATAATCCAGAACCGATCTTCGGCAATGCGCGTCACGGTGAAGTCACACTCGATGCCGCCGCGCTTATTGAGCATTTGGGTATAAATCACGCTACCAACGGGTTTGTCGATGTCGTTGGCGCACAGGTACTGCAAGAACTTCAAAGCTCCCTGGCCGCGCACCTCAAATTTATTGAAGGAGGTTTCATCGAACAAGCCGGCAATCTCGCGGGTCTTCAGGTGTTCATAACCAATTGCCCGCGACCAGTTATGATGCGCCCAACCTTTCGGTTCATGGCCATGTCGAGCCAGCGCCTCATGCGGTTTGAACCAGTTCGGCCGTTCCCAACCGGTCTTCTCGCCGAACACAGCCCCTAAATCGCGCAAACGATAATAGGTCGGCGACAGACGTAATGGGCGGCCACTCATTCGCTCTTCGCCCGGGTAGTGAATATCATAGTACTGTGTATAGGTCTCTAGTGTGCGAGTTACGGTGTAGTTCATGCTGGCATAATTCGAACCAAAGCGGCGCACGTCCAGACGCCAAACATCATACTCCGGCTGCCCGTCGATAATCCACTCTGCCATCACTTTACCGATGCCGCCTGCACCGGCAAGCCCATGAGCGCAAAAAGCGCAAGCCACCCAAAAGCCCTTCACCGCCGTTGGTCCAAGCAGGAATTCGCCATCGGGGGTAAAGCCTTCTGGCCCGTTATAGTACATTTTGATTTCAGCCGTCTCGATGGCCGGCACACGTTTGATGGAATTCTCCATCAAAGGCGTAAAGCGATCCATATCAAACGGCAGCAGTTGATACTTAAAATCTTTCGGAATACCGTTGAGTCCAAAGGGCATTGGATCGCGTTCATACCCGCCGGTCACCAACCCACCCGTCTCGCGGCGCCAGTACACCAGAAGGTCCGGGTCGCGCAGGGTGGGCATATTTTGTTCCACCCCCGGAATGGGTTTAGTAACGATGTACAGGTGCGCCATTGGGACAACCGGCAGAAAGAGACCAACCATCTTGCCGATTTCACCACCCCACTGTCCAGCAGCGTTGACCACAATTTCGGTCTTGATTGACCCCTTATCGGTCACAACTTCGTCAACACGCCCATTTTTCAGCTTAATGGCTTCAACGTTGGTGTTTTGGAAAATTTGTGCGCCGCGCATTTTCGCCCCGGCTGCCAGCGCCTGGGTCAATCCAGATGGATCAATAATCCCATCGGTTGGAGTATAGGCAGCTCCGAGCACACCCTCGGTGCTCATCAGGGGAAACATGCGTTTGGCTTCCTGGGGGCTGATCAATTCCATTTGCATTCCAAAAGAGCGTGCCATTCCCACCAGACGCTTGAGATCCTCCATCCGCTCGGGTGAGGAAGCCAACCGAATGCCCCCGACCTCATGCCATTCGGGATCAACCCCTGTTTCATCCTTGAGCTGGCGATACAAATCGGTGCTGTAAAACATCATGCGAGTAAGGTTGGCATCGGAACGCAATTGACCAACCAGGCCGGCTGAGTGCCAGGTGGAACCAGCCGTCAATTCATGGCGTTCCACAATCACGACATCTTTCCACCCCATTTTCGTTAGATGATAGGCAATGCTACATCCCCCAACACCTCCACCAATAATCACAACTTGAGCATGGGAGGGTAATTCTGCCATAAGACTCTCCTTTTCTAAGGTATATTCTTGAGATCTGCCTTTAGGGAGGACCGATCTCGTTTTCACGTTTTATTTTTGCCACACCGAATCCGGGTGCGCCATCAGACCAACGATGTCAAAAGATGAAATTACCCCCAAGGGCATCGAATCGGGGTCATCGGGGTCAACCACAATCAGGCGATGGTAATGGCTCTCAATCATTTTGTTGGCGGCCTCCTGTAAGGTCGCATCAATGGAAACGGTTAAGGGTGGATGCATCACTTCGGTTACCAGTTTTGTTCCACACTCATCATTTAGGCAATAGGGTAATAAATCCAAACCACTCACCACCCCGAGCGGACTGCCTTTCGAGTCAACCACCAACACCGAGCGCCAGCCAGTGCTGGTCATCGCCCGGGCTGCCGCCGCAATCGGGGTCTTATCGCGGCAGACCAGATAGGCATCCGACATCACATCGCCAACCTGCCCACGCCCGATCGGAGCAGACATTGCAATATGAGCGACAATATCTGAAACCGAAATTACGCCAACCGGTTTACCTTTATCCGTAACTAAGAGCCGGCGAATCACTTCCTTAATCATTCGATCGGCCGCTTCTTTGATAGGGGCATCCGCCTCGATGCTTGCCACCGGGGAGGACATTAAATCTCCGGCCGTTAAGCTTTTCATCACATTGAGACTCTCTGCGTCTTGTGAGAGCCATTCCCCGGCTAAAAGGTCAAAATCTGTAATCACACCGATAATTCGACCATCCCGATCGGTAACCATCAAGGAGTGAACCTTGTGTTGATCCAGCATGACGGCTACCTGACCAATGCGGGTCTCCTTGCGACAGGTCAAAACACCCGGACGCATGAAATCTCTCACTTTTGTTTCCATGGGATATTTCTCCTTTTCTCTTACACAAAAAGATCAATGGACTTCGTCAACATCCTTATACCATTTGACTCGATCGCCAACCCGGGCTCGCAACCGCCAGGCAAGCGTCTTGGGTTCAGCTTCCAGGCGAGCCAGAATTTGCTCGACTTGTTTTTGAACGTGTTGTTTCTGTTCGTCAGTTAATTGGGGATACGTCAGCGCAAGACGTTTGACTTTGTCCAAATTCATCGTCGTCGTTCGCCACAAACCCCAATCCTTGGCGCACAGCATCGCCACCCGCGCCACGTTAATCACTTCCTGATCATGGTCCCCAAGTGGGTGTTCTAGTAATAGCATGATGGTATCGATGACATCTTTCTCGTTGATCTTGACAATCTGCATTTTCTCTAAGAGCATTTCTGCCAGCGGGATGGTGGGCGAATCGACTTCCAATCTTCCTGTCCAATAGATGGTGTGACAGAAATCCAACTTCTCATAGAAGACATCAACGTGCAAACCATTTTTGGGATTATTAAAGATTGCCCGATCGCCCTCGCTCACGATAAAGACTTCTTTCTCCTCCTCGTATCCCAGACCAGCCATGAGGATGGCAACCTCTTTTGCCTGAGACCGATATCCGGCAAAGTCAATATCCGTATAAGCTCGTCCCATTGCGGCCTGCAAGTAACCATAGGTCGGACAGTGCATTTGGAAAGCCAGAGAACCAATCACCCGCAACAGCAAGCCCCCTTTCTGACTGGCATCCAGGATGCGCTTTAATTCATCCTCAAACTTTTTCCGTTCTGTCTCATCCTGATTGCCCATGCCAATTGGACTTGTCACCATTCCTAAACTCCTGAAATCAGAATATCTTTTGGGGAAGAACGAGAAGCGAACGGATCGAAAGCGGCACAGGGGAGAAAGTCAGCTTGAAAGCCATTCAATCCAAATCCGCTACCTCTCTTATTATAACAAAAAAATCAAAAACTTGCAAATTTCTTCAAAAAACGTCTTTGAATTTACTCCGCCTCTCCAAAACCCAATTCCTGGAGGGCTTGTTTTGCGCTTGTCGCAGTAACCTTCCCTCTGCTCAATTCCTGCCAGAAGCGATCGTCGTAGCGGCGAGAGCGCAAGGGAATTGGCAAGGGTACTCCCCAGCCTAACAACAACACTTCTTCTTTAGGCTGTAAATGGCTCAACATACCGCGCAAGGTCTCCCGACCAGCCAGGCCGGCTAACACGGCGCGGATGTCATCTTCGTCACCAAGCCACCCAGAAATGCGCGTGCCTAACTGGGACATCACTTCATCGTAAATCTGCGATGGCCGCTGATCGACAATCAGCAGAGTCACATAATATTTGCGCAGTTCTCTGGCAATGGTACTGAAAGTCGTCTGGCTGGCTAATTCACGATTGAGCAACTTGTGAGCTTCTTCAAGAACAATCACCAAAGGACGCGGTTCGTTGGTTTTGGTTGTGCGATAGGCATCGGTACGCTTTTCCCATGCTTCGCGAATGCGGCGGGTGAGCAAATTCGAGACAAAGAGATAATCCACATCTTGCTCATACTTTCCAAACGAGAGGATGACATGCTGTCCTTGCTCTAACATGCGCACAATCTCGCTCACGCTATCCGCAGCCGGCTGCTCAACGATATAATCTCGATGGAAAAGAATGCTCAACTTCGAATGTAAGCCTTCTGCAGCGAGTGGATGAACGCCACTGCGAGTTGCCCAGGCAGCCACGCTATCCTCGGCCGGGATTCGTTTTCCTTCTTCGTTTTCGATCATTGCCCCATTGCGCATAGCGCGAAACTCGCGAAACCAATTCTCAACGCCAAAGGAATTGACTAGGGCCTCCAAGGTGGTTGGGGTAGTCTCGCGTAAATTCAACACGCCACCCAACAACTCAATATCCGCTGGGCGAATGTCTTTCATGGCAATTTCCAGATGAAAATCAGGCGATTGACCGCGGATTGTACTTCCCCGCCCCAAGCCGACTACCCGCACGCGGGCCGGAAAGCCGCTTCGCAACCCCTTGACCGATAAGCCGCTATCTGAGGCAATATCATCAAAACCATATTCGTTATGCATATCAAAAACTAACACCGAAGCGCGATTGCGTTGGATCAATCCCGCCAGGAGCAAACGGGTGAGAAATGACTTGCCTGTTCCAGTAGCTCCAAAAATCCCTGCCGAACGTTGAATAAAACGATCTAGATTAATGCATACTGCATGACCGGCTTCACGGGTATAACCGATGACAAAATTCATCTCGTCTTCGGGGTTTCCAAAGATTTCAGCGATATCACCGGCGGAGGCAAGGTTAACCTTGGCATGGTGGGTGGGGACGGTCTTAACCGGTAAGATTCTAGGCTCGGGCCGCATGCCTCGATCGATCTCTTCTCGCCATTGCCGATAGGCTTCTGTGCCTAGTTCAGGACCACGCTCCAACATCAAGACAGGCAGGATTTCAACGTTCGTGTATAAGGTCTGCCCAAGCAAAGATTGAGCAATGGCGGTTGGGAAACGTTGTTCAGTTTGCTCATCTGCGAAGCGAGGATCGGTGGCGCCTAATTGCACATTGGTCACCAGACCATAAAAAGTCCAGTTGCCGCTATAAATGGTGACGAAACTCCCCTCCTGAACCTCATCGGCCGACACGGTTAGACGAGCACGCAAGGCTTCTCTCAGCCCGCCCCCAACAATATAACCGATTGGATTGGTTGGTTTTGAATTCGTCAGCATCATCAATTCCGCTACACAAATGGCTAAAAAATTATCAGCGATCAAACAAACGAGCATCCGCAAGGCAGTGCAAAACCCGAATCAAGGTTGGGTAATCATCACGCAACCAGGTAATGATCTCCTGAACTGCCCTCTGTGACCAGTCTGCTTGGTTTGCCTGGGCATGAGCCCAGTGGGCGCGTTGCAGGTGTGCAGCTAACACTTCTACCATCAAAGGAGAAGGCTCTTGCAGCAGATGGCGTAAATACCCAAATCGCCCACTAGAAGTAAACTCGACCACCTCGCTCGGTGAACATAACACCAAGCGGTCTAACCCTAAAGGGGGCTGAGGCGGCAAAAGATGGCAAATCTGTTTTTCCGACCGATAACCAACCGAAAGGACGCGGATTTCCAGAGGTACATTGCGATTCAGGCGATGATCGCGGACGATGGCCTCGTCGATCGGTTCAACCGTCGCCAACTGACGCACGAAGCCATCTTCGGCAATGGAGATATCCATGATAATCCCATAGACCACAAGGCCGTTTTCCAAATCAACCCGCGTCAAAGCCCCTAGTTCAGGTAAATTCGCCTGTGAGACATGGCAACCCACCAGGAATTCCCGACTGTTGGCACTGAGTAGTCGACCGATTTGAATTTCACCCATCTCTTGTCTTCCTATATCGGCAAACCCTTTTTGCGCACGGGTAGATTTTTCAAAGCCTGTTTATGAGAGAGATGGTGCGGCGGATGACCACGCCGTTGCAACTCGATCAGCAAAGCGCGCTCGATGGTATCCCGATCTTCTGGATGAACAACTGCAACTTCGTGAGCGCGATGCAGAAGATAAGGATAAGCATACGAACCGCTTTGCCGACATTGTGAAACCAGCTCTCCATGAAGTTGTTCGACAGATGAAGGGTCTTTTGCGACCCAGAGTGGAATTTCAACCCGCGCAATACTCCGCTCACTCTCCTTCCCCACCCGTAGGTAAAAGAAACAAACCTCGCTCTCGGCCGGAAGATGCTCCAGCAAAGGAGATTGCAGGCGAAAAATTGCCGAACGCTCTCCAGGACGTAGCAAAATTCCAAACAGATCGGCATCCAAAACACCCTTAAAAGGGCGAAAGCGGCGCAGCTCACGCCAATCCTGCTCTGTGGCTATGGCTAACTCTAACAAACGGACAAGATAAGCCGATTCTGGGCGATCCACATATCCGCTCACCAGAATATCTTGCTGCCGAAAGGTTTCTAACGTATCCCAATAGCTTTGCAGCAGGCGGTGTAACTCCTGGCGTTCCTCATCTGAGGCGCGATACTCCATCCAGAGTTCCAACGGCCCATCTGTTAAGGCAAGCACCGGCGGTGGTAGGGTAAGGCTGATTTCCAGCAAGAACTTTCGCTCCAGCACATCGCGGCGAAAGTTGAAAATCGCTTCGTTAAAGGCTTCGCTTGCCGAGTACCAGAAGTCACTGTGCGTCATTTCGACGGGGAATGGGGGTGAGTTTTGTGGCAACGTGATGCCTCCGATGTTGATCATCCCAAAAAATATCTCAGCATGCCGATCAGGGATAATTTGCGAGCCATCGGAGGCGGCCAGGTTGAGTCTATTTTGCAGGTCAGGCAAGGGCAGGGCTGCATCTAGGATTGAGTCGAAAGGTATCGCGCACCGCAACGTTTTTCCTTCTTGAGAAATAGCCTGCTCGACCCGTTTAGTAAGGAAGTCTGTTTCGGTTGCAAAGCGTTCCAGGGCTTGCAGCGCGCTCTCAACGCGGCGGCAATGTCCATCAGCAGCCTGCTTAATCTGATCGGCAAGCTGTTGAATTTTTGGGATCAGTTTTTGATAATCTACGCTCACCCAAAACCTCGTTTGGCTACTGCTCGACCAGGCGATCGCGCAGGGATAAAGAATCAATTTCAATTAACGGATGACTTTCGCGGTAGAATCAACGCACCAGACCTATTTTATCATGATGGTTTGATGAACTCGTCCGAATTCGATCCTGAGAAACCGGTGGGGAGTTGACATTGCCTTGATGAGCAACCATTCCTACCCACCCATGCTTCGGCCGCTTAATCCCCGTAAGGATTTACAGTTCATTGCCGACTTGATTGAACTCTGTTTCGCCGAGACCCTGGATCAAAGCGGGCGTGAATATATCCGCCAGTTACGCCAGATTGCCAGAGAACCATCGGTCTACTGGATCGGTCGGGCGACCAATCACTACTATGCCCCCCGCCAGGGCTTTGTATGGGAAGAAGAGGGAAGAATCGTTGGCAACCTCTCCATCTTTCCCTTCCAGACTTCTCACGGGGTTGAATACCTGATTGCCAACGTGGCTGTTCATCCCGATTTTCGACGGCGCGGCATCGCCCGCTTGCTTACCGAACGCGCCCTCGATGACATTCGTGAACGCGGCGGAAGCCATGCCTGGTTGAACGTGCGCCAGGATAACCTGGCAGCGGTTTCTCTTTACCGCCAGCTTGGATTCTCGGAACGACTACGGCGCACCCATTGGCAATATCGTAATTCATCATCCTCCTTCCAGGGAGAACAAAACGGAAAAGGCGTTTCTCCCAATTCAGGTACTCAAATCCGTCCGCGAACCGCGGCTGATTGGGAAATGCATCAACACTGGCTCTTGTTGACCTACCCGCAAGAGTATCACTGGCACCTTGACTTCCACCTGGATTGGTTTGCGCCTGGCTTTTTTGCCTGGTTGCGAGGCTTCCTGAGCGAAAATCGCTATCAGCACTATTCGATACTCAAAGAGAATCGGCTGGTCGGCATTGCAACCCTTCAATCAAACCCGCGCGAGGGGAAAGCGCTCTGGATGGCTTGTGATCCCGAATGGGAAAACGAGGCGATTCAAGATTTCCTTAGCTATTTTCTCAACAAACGCATTTCCCAGGAGAAGATCACGCTTGATTATCCAGCCCAAAGGGCAACCCAACCTTTGCAAGAAGCCGGCTTCATCCCAACCCAAACCCTCATCTGGATGGAGCGCCTCGTTGAACCCCAAAAACAACAACCTTCGAAATTTCCAACTTCCATTCCCTCCTAGGCCAGTCCCGCCATGACCGCTTTTGTCATCTTCATTGTTTTGCTCTCTACCTTTATGCATGCCGGATGGAATCTGCTGGCTCACTATGATCGTAGTGAGAGTTTGTTCTATCGGCGCATGTTAATCTTCATTATCATCGTTGGGTTTTTCCCCACTTTGATTAGCGAACTGCAGGCGAAATCGCTTCCTCTTTTAGCCTGGTTGTGCGTCATCGGTTCGGGTTTTTCGGCCGGGCTGTATCTCTTTTTTCTGGCAAAGTCCTTCGAGTCGGCTGACTTCTCTGTGGTTTACCCGGTGGCGCGCTCTCTGCCGGTCATCTTTATCGGCATCATTGACACCTTGCGAGGACGCCCCTTGACGCTTTGGGGTTGGGTGGGAATCGGCCTGGTAAGTCTGGGGTGTTTTCTGGTTCCTCAACGCTCTCTGCGGTCATTTTCCTGGCGGTCTTACCTGACACCAACCACCTTTTGGATGCTGCTGACTGCCCTGGGGACAATTGGTTATACCTATCTGGATAAAATCGCTGCAGAAGTGGTGCAGCAAAGTCCGGCAACCGCTGCCCGCTATGGCTATATCTACTTTGCCATCTCATTTATCCCCTATTCGTTGGTTCTGAAATTTTCTCATTTAAGCCAGCCTAAAGCGACGCCCAATCACCAGAGTTGGAAACTGGTTATTCCGGCTGCCATCCTAAGCTTTGGAGCGTACTGGCTGATTTTGTGGGCTTATCAACTCAGTCCCTACGCCAGCTACATCGTCGCTTTTCGCCAATTCAGCATTGTCATCGGCAGTGCAGTTGCATTGACATTTTACAAGGAAAGCGGTTTAGCAGTGCGCCTGAGCGGAGCCCTGCTGATCACCGTTGGATTGATCTTTATCGCCGTTTTGGGAAAATAACTTGCTCCACTGAATTTGCCGGGCAATCTATAAAAAAAGCACCTCGAGCGGCGGGCATTCACCCCACCGTCTCGAGAACCGGCTTACACGTACCGCTAGGCGCCACCTATATCAACCCGGCGGGTCAATTTTGAGATGTATCTACCCCATCTTAACCACAATATCTGAGAGAATATTGGCCGCCTCATCACCCCGGTCGGCTGCATTGGAAAGATGCCGATAGGTTTCGCGATATTTCAACATCTCAACGATATGTTCGGCATCCTTCGGTTGATGGAACAAATCCGCTAGGGCTTCGCGGTAGAGACGTTCGACCTGGTTCTCGATCTGTTTGGCGCGCACGGCATGGCTCATCGTGACACTGCTGTGGTCAGATAACCTTTGAACACCCAGATGCACTTCCGAAGCCATCTTTGCCAGACGCTGTCCGATTTCTAGCATATAGTTATTGGGAGCTACATCCAGAATTTCCATCTCAACAGTGGTGGTGTAGGCGTAATCCAGCATGTCATCAATCGCCCGCGAGAGAGCATGAATGTCCTCGCGGTCGAACGGTGTAACAAAAGTGCGGTTCAGTTCATCAATGAGAATGCGCCGGATTTCATCCGCGGTTTCCTCCAGCTTGCTGACCGCTTCGGCAGTTTGCTCGTTCGGATTCTTAAAATACTCAACCAGAGCCCGCATCCCCTCTTCGGTTAATGAAGCCTGTTGAATTAGGAGTTCGACAAACCGATCGGGTCTTTGTTTAAGCAAATTTTTCAAAGTAATCTTTTTCCATAAAGGCGTACTTTTCTTCATGCCGCTAACCTCACTCACGAACCTACAGAGTTGGATTTAAGAATGTATAAAAGAGAGCGCCAAGCAAACCAGAAAAAGGAATCGTCAAAATCCAGGCAATGACGATCTGCCAGGCAACTCCCCAACGCACCTTTTGAATTCGTTCAGCCGAACCAACCCCCACGATGGAAGAACTGATGACTTGCGTTGTACTGACCGGCGCGCCTAACAACGCCGCACCCAGAATCACTGCAGTACTTGCCACTTGAGAAGAAAAGGCATGCACCGGCCGAATGCGATAAAACCTCCCACCCATGGTGCGGATCAAACGCCAGCCGCCAAAGGCTGTCCCCAGAGCGATGGATAGAGCACAAGCTTCAATCACCCAATTAGGCACATGGAAGGTCGGGATTTCCCCAAAGGCAACCAACCCTAGCGTCAGGATACCCATCGTCTTCTGGGCATCATTGGTGCCATGGCTCATCCCCAAAGCAATCGCGGTCACCCATTGAGCGCGTTTGAAAAAGGTATTTATCGAAGGGGATGTAGCCCTCCCAACTTGCAAGGTCAAACGCATGAAAATCCAGCCGATAACCAAGCCAATGAGCGGAGAAACAAAGAGACCAATCAACACTTTTTCCATTCCCTCAAAGCGGATAACGCCAAGACCATAGCCCATAATCGCTGCGCCGACAAAGCCGCCAATCAAGGCATGGGAGGAGCTAGAAGGTATCCCAAACCACCAGGTCAGGATATTCCACAAGATGGCCGCCAGCAAGGCTGCCATGGCTACCGGCACGGTTACGGCTGGACTCTCTAACACCTCATTACCGATCGTTGTCGCAACAGCCACCCCAAACAGAAAAGGGCCTACCAGGTTGGATATCGAGGCAACGGCCAAAGCCCAAACCGGTTTCATCGCCCGCGAAGCAATGGCTGTGGCAACCACATTGGCGCTATCATGAAATCCATTGAGAAAATCAAAGGTCAAAGCGATAACGACAAATAGGATGAGGAGTGGATTCACGTTGCTCACCTTGATCATAGGATTGATAACAAAATAAAATTATACACCCATTTGTTAATTATGTTAAGGTTAATTAATTATAGTTGACATTAATTTAATATTCGTTAATTGCAACTGAAGGGATAACGCTTTTCTTCTGTTGCAGTGTCCACAGCCCACACCCAAGTAAGTTCAACATGCCCGAAGCAGCATGTCAAAAATTTTTTTGACCCCTTAGACAGATACCTAAATGGATACGGTTGTTATAAATCATTAATACATTTATGAAATTATAATATACTTTATGTTATAATAATAATGTTACTAGATGTTAACAACTGGGATTACAAGTCAATTAACTCACTCTCACAGTTGAGATCCAAAAATTCGTCTCTTAGATTCACGTCTTCTGGACAAATCCTTCACAATTGAAAACACAGACAAAGGAGGACTCTCGATGATCATTACAGCAATTGGTGGGGTTGCAATCTTTTTATTGGGGATGATCTTAATGACCGATGGCCTAAAAGCCATCGCTGGTTCGGCTTTGAATCGTGCTTTGAGAAAGCTAACCCGCAATCCATTCATTGGTTTTCTGTTTGGTGCAACGACAACTGCAATGGTGCAGTCTTCCAGTGTTGTCACTCTTGCGTTGATCGGCTTTGTTGGAGCAGGCTTACTACCCTTCCCGAATGCACTGGGAGTAATTTTTGGCTCTAATGTTGGCACAACCAGCACCGCTTGGATCGTCTCCCAAATCGGCTTTAAGGTTAATCTCGGAGTTCTCGCCTTTCCCCTCGTTGCGGTAGGAACCCTTCTTAAGCTTTTCGGAACAGAAAAAGGTGAAAACTTCGGCTCGGTGCTGAGCGGCTTTGGGTTAATCTTCATTGGTATTTCCATCATGCAAGATGGCATGTCTCAACTGGCTAGCCAGTTTAATCTCCAATCATTTCCGGGGGGCAATCTGCTGTTATTATTGATTGGCATTGGGATGACGGTAATTATGCAATCAAGCAGTGCGGCTATGGCAACAACGTTGGCGGCTTTATATGGGTCTGCAATTTCGTTAGAGCAAGCTGCCGTGCTGGCAATTGGTCAAAACATTGGCACAACGGCAACTGCACTAATGGCTTCGCTCGGCTCGACCCTTTCCGCTTATCGGACTGCCTTGGCTCACATTCTCTTCAACATCATTACCGCCATCGTTGCCCTCCTGCTTCTGCCTGTATTCACGTCAATCATGCATACCCTTAGAGACGTTCATTTGTGGGAACCAACCACCATCCTGGCTTCTTTCCACAC